>WTBG01000344.1 GCA_013139225.1 Deltaproteobacteria bacterium | reverse complement strand
TGTGGGCATTGACAATATCGTTGATATCTCCTGTGAGCCCCAGTGAAAATTCGGTCATAGGAATAAGAAGAGCATTTCCGCCTCCGGCTGCCGTACCCTTAACGTTCATGGTGGGACCGCCAGAGGGCTGGCGGAGGCATCCACCCACATTCTTACCACGTTTGCCAAGGCCTTCCATAAGACCAACCGAGGTGGTGCTTTTACCCTCGCCCAAAGGTGTGGGGGTAATTGCAGTTACCTCAATATACTTACCATCAGACTTATCTTTTAGACGGTCAATAATCTTTAGGAAATCGAGTTTTGCCAACCTCCCCATGGGAAGGTATTCTCCTTTTTCAAGAGCAAGCTTTTCAACCCACTCCTCATGGGCAGGCATATTTTTTTCGGCTGCCTCAGAAATTTGCCAATCTTTCATCTTCGTTGCATCATAAGCCATAACCTCTATCCTCCATATGTATTCGTTTTCTCAAACTGAGTGAGTGCTCATTCACAGTTGAATGATATGCCTAGCACAGCCCATTATAACTTGTCAAGATATTTTTAATCTCTTATTTCTTTAAAAACCCTTCGTTAATCTCCCGTTTACGCTCAAAACGGAACGCAATTTATAACATACAATGAAAAATAAATTGCAAATTCAAAATAAACTTGAATTGGATACTCAGTTTCTGTTAAACTGCATTTAATACAGGGTTTTGCCTTAACAATACAACACATGACATTTGTGTTGCAAAGATGTTTTTGCAGGACACTTCCTAAATAACATTATGTTTTTATTCCACGTTGCGAGGACTTTGCCCCGTGGAATATGTCCCTAACGTATCTGAGGTTTTCTGATAAAACATCTTAAAGGTTAAGGTTGTTTTTTCAGACATTGTTATTCCAAAGGGGGCGCTGATGAAGCAATCTCAATAAATTCCAACTGCTTAGAGATTGCTTCGCTATCGCTCGCAATGACAAATTGATATAACATTAGTTGCTAAACGTTATGTCAGTCAGTCAACCTTACACATTCTTTTTTCTTTAAATCCTTTTTTAGGTTTTTATTCCCTTGAAGTCTGCCTTTATCTATTCAGAAGTGTTTTCTCAATATGACTTTGGCCCACTCCACCCATTCAAGACTGCCAGGGCAAAAATAGTTAATGAATTATGCCACAGATATAATCTGCTCGACAGGCCCTGGATAGAAATTATTAAGCCTGGACCTCTATGCATGGAGAAGCTATCTCTGTTTCACAATGAAGAATACATGAGATTGCTTGAGAATGCCAGTTCCGGTACTTTTGACTTTGCAATGTTGGGTTGCGGGCTGGGGACTGATGAAAATCCTGTCTTTGAAGGGCTCTATAGCATGATTACACTTTCTGCCGGTGCTACTTATCTTGGAACAGAACTGTTGATTCGACAGGGTTTTACGGTCGCCTTTAACGTTTTTGGCGGTTTCCACCATGCTGGCAGAAGTCACGCAGAGGGTTTCTGCTATATCAACGATGCCGGAATAGCCATCTCCCACCTCCTGCAAGAGGGGTTTAGGGTGGCATATATAGACCTGGATGCCCATCACGGAAACGGCATACAGGATGCTTTCTTTAATGATAACCGTGTGTTGAAGATTTCACTTCATGAAAGCGGAAAAACACTTTATCCCTGGTCTGGCTATGAGACAGAAATTGGAGAGGGGGTGGGCAAAGGATACAATGTAAATATACCCCTGCCTCAGGGAACAGATGATGAAACCTATCTCTATGCCTTTTCACATGTAGTACCCCCACTTATTAAGGCCTTCTCTCCTGACATTATTATTGGGGTCTTTGGTGCTGATACTCACCATACTGACCCTCTCACACATCTGAACATGAGCAACTACTCCCTCCGTGAGGCTGTTAAGTCAATCAGAGATTTATCCCCCAAACTTTTGGCACTGGGGGGGGGAGGATATAACCTCTATACATCTGCCCGAACCTGGTCACTGCTCTGGGCAGTCATGAATAATATCGAACCCGAGGATACCTTCGCCGGTTTAGTTGGGGGAATGATGTTTGGTCCAGAACTGGAATCGGGCTCTCTGGAAGATGCTCCTCTCCACACAACAGGAGCAGAAAAGGAGCTGGCTCAAAAAGAAGTGGAACGGGTGGTAGGCTATATTAAAAAGACTGTTTTTCCCCTGCTGGGGGCTTAAACAATAGAATTGAGGAATTTAGGAATTGCGTATTGAAAAAACCTCTGAATTCATTAATTCCTAAATTCCTTGCTGTTTGTTTCGATATTCGGATCTTTTGTTTTACATAAACTTTCTCTGTAATACTAACTTGCGACGTCGTGTTTTTTTAACAAAGTTTAGTTTCGTTCTTCGTGGCCTTCGTGGTTATAATTGTTTTGGTTGCGTTTATGCTGCGGTGTGAACTTTGTGGTTAAATCATTCTGAAAAGGAGGTGTTTTATGCTATTCGCTTTACTGGGGAAATATAATCCTATGATGCTCAAAACGGTTATGCAAAAAGAAAACGAGGTGTTTAGTAACCCGCCCGAAGGGATAGCTGTCATAGCCCGATATTCAATGGTGGGTGAGCGGGGAGGGTTTATCAATATTGTCAAAACTTCCAGCGCCGAATCACTGGGCACTCTTCTCTCTCGCTTCGTGGGACTTATTCAGTTTGATGTGGTTCCGGTGGTTGACTCCTCGGGTGGCAAGGCAGAAGAGATAATAAAAGGAACCCTGTGAGGCGCTTCTAAACAAAACAGGGCCAGAATCACTGACCCCTTAAACTGCAAATATAAACCCGGAAATTGCAGCAGCCATCTACTGCAAAATCTGGGGTAAAATTTCCATGCTTTCTATGCTGCATCCTCCAAGGGTTTCTGTTCCACTGCCATTTGGTGGTTCTCAGCAGTTCTTAATGTTAATGCAACCCCGGCACCGACAATAAGCAGGACACCGGCAAAAATAAAGGACGTGGTGAAATTCCCTGAGCTTGCCTTGAGCATCTGGGATACCCTGCTCATAACAAAACCACCGACACCCCATGCAGTAAATAGAAGACCATAGTTCATGCCGAAATTCTTGAGGCCCCAGAAATCTTTAGTAAATGACGGAAAGAGGGAAAGGTTTGTTCCATAGTTAAAGCCGATAAAGGTTGCCAGCATCACAAGCACGAAAGCGCTCGCGCTGGCGGATCCCATAACCGGAATACAGGCAAACATTAGTATTGCCTGGAACATCAGCATCATAACGAGGGTAGCGCTTCTGCCGATTTTATCTGAGAGAACCCCGGCTACGATGCGCCCTCCGGCATTGCCCACAGCCATAATGGCGACTACCCAAAATGCCGCATCTCCCATGCTCTTCTTGGCCATCCCGGCCACACTGCCAATTACCATCAGGCCTGCACCGGCGCCTACGAAATAGACTATCCAGAGTTTCCAGAAAGCAAGTGTTTTCATTATCTCGGCTG
>WTBG01000208.1 GCA_013139225.1 Deltaproteobacteria bacterium | reverse complement strand
GGTTAACCCTCTTTGTCTAAAGATATTTACACGAAAACGACCTAACTCAGGATAGTGGAGTGCCAGATTCATCTCCAGAGTTTCAGCAAATTTTATTTTTTGCTTTTCGGTCATAATAGAAGCTGATATTTCCTCTGCCTGTTGAGCTGTAATTGCCTGCTCACCAAAGGGTCTAGTGATACCTTCTATGCGGAACATGGGAGGGCTATCGACTGCAATATAAAGGTCAGAAGAGTTCGCTTTTACCATGACAGCCAATAAATCTCTGATATTCATGAGGATCTCCTGCAAATGATGTGCGAAAAGTTTACTATTTAATTACTAGGCGTTTTGGTCATGTCGGACAATATGGGTTGTGCTTCTTCCGGAGAAACGAGCTTTCTCTCCAGAAGACCTTTGACTGCCATTTCCATTGTTTGCATCCCATACTTCTGGCTCGTTTGGAGAGTGGATAATATCTGAGCGGTCTTTGATTCTCGGATAAGGTTCTTTATCGCAGATGTACATATCATAACTTCGAGAGCAGGGATTCTTCCTGTCCCGTCTGCCCGTTTCAATAAGATCTGGGAAATTACGGCATAGAGTGTTTCTGATAACATGGTTCTTATTTGAGCCTGCTGGCCCGCCGGGAAGACGTCTACGATGCGATCAATCGTTTTGGGAGCACTGCTTGTGTGGAGGGTAGCAAAAACAAGATGACCGGTTTCTGCTGCAGTTAGTGCCAGAGAGATCGTTTCTAAATCTCGCATTTCACCAACGAGAATTACATCAGGGTCTTCTCTTAAAGCGCTTCTTAGTGCGTTTGCAAAACTATGGGTGTGTTCACCCACTTCTCTTTGATTAACCAGACATTTTTTAGACTCGTGTATAAACTCTATGGGGTCCTCTATAGTAATAATATGCTTGTTGTAGCTGGCATTTATCGAATCTACCATAGTTGCCAGTGTGGTTGATTTACCAGAGCCAGTAGGACCGGTAACAAGAACCAGTCCCTTTTCCGCTTTTGCAACAGATCTACATATCCTGGGGAGTACCAGCTCTTCAAAACTTTTTACTTTGTTTGGGATGGTTCTTAAAACCGCTGCTTCTCCCCTGTTTTGAGAAAAAACATTTACCCTGAAACGTCCATATTCACCAAGAGCAATAGAAAAATCAAGCTCACGAGTTTCCTCAAAGATCTTTCGCTGTTGATCATTAAGGATATCATAGATCATGGTGTGTACTTCTTCTTCGCTTAAAGGCTCCATCTCAATCCTTCTCATGTCACCATGAATTCTAAACATAGGGGACTCTCCAGAGCTGATGTGTAAGTCAGATGCACCACTTTTTATTGCAAATTTGAGGAGTTCAGTCATGTCTACTATTTTTTCTTGAGCAGCTTCCATGAATTTATTTCTCCTTTATCTTTTTAAAGGTTATTTATACATGCTTAATATTATGAGATTCTTGTCTTCTACTCTATCGGATGAAATAATTTTTTCTTCATATATTTTTCAGAAAAGGTAAAAAGATTTTCTCAAAACAGTACCAGTTGTTTAGTATAGACCAAAAACTTAAACATTTAAGTCAAGTTTTTTAAAGGCTATACTTATGCAAAGTGATGCTGGATGCTAGACAAAAAAGTCGTTCGTTATTCGGTTGCGCTGCTCGCCTCGTCTTTCGTAACACGGTTGAGTTGCTCTTAATTTTGGTTGTACACATAACCGATCTACAAACACCGAAACGAGCTGCATAACCTTAAGCCGTTTTACGCAACCTAAATCTTATATGGCATTACTAAACTAATCCAGCATCAAGTATCCAGAATCTAGTATCGCGAAGCCTCGTCGGTTTGAGGCGAAGATCCCCTAGTTGTTTAGTATTGGACAAGTTTTTCAAAATTACAGTTGGGAGATAAAAAATAGAAAATATTAAATAAATTGAGGTAGGGGGAAATTTCAGCCTAACATTTTGCGCATTGCTTTCAACTCCCTTTTAATTTCTTTCAAAATATTTCTGTGATCTTTTTTGCCATCAAAGTCAAATTGGAGCTGCTTTTTCCCTTTGGATTTTAGTTCCTGCAGTTTTTTCCGGGCGCCCGCAATGGTAAGTTTTTCCTCATAGAGCATTCTTTTGATTTCCAGGATGATCTCTACATCGTTTTTGCGGTATATCCTTTGTTTTGATTTGGTTCTTGAAGGTTTAATGGTTTTAAATTCAGATTCCCAGTATCTTAAGACGTAAGGCTGTATCCTGGTGATTTTACTCACTTCACCTATTTTGAAGTATAGTTTATTAGGAATATGCCCATTTACCGGAGATTTTTTATCCATAAGCTGAATTTTAAAACGTATCTTATGGTTTTTGTGTGTAAGTCAGAATAATTTTTTGTCTGTATAAATAATCCCTCTATTTTTTAACGTCTCGTGGATCCCCTCATCCCGGAAGGTAAAGTTTCAATTAGCTGTGAGTCTAAAACCACGTTTTACAAAATATGGGGTAAGTAGAAGGATACCTTATTCACTTAAAGCCTTTTTTAAAACGGGACTGGCTTTGAAGGTAAGAACCTTCCTGGCTGATATTTCAATTTCACTTCCCGTTTGGGGATTTCTGCCTCTTCGGGTCCTCTTTTGACGTACAACAAAATTACCAAACCGGGAGATCTTTACTTTCTCTCCTCTTTCCAAGTTTGATTTAATCGTTTCAAAAACCAGTTCAACAATAGTATTCGCTTCTTTTTTTGACAACCCCACTTTTTCATAGACACTCTCGATAATATCTGCTTTTGTCATTCTTTTTTCCTCCTTTTACGTTGAGTTTCAAATAATTTATTATTTTCTTATCTCTGCGCCTAATTCCTGATAGAGAATCTTTGTGAGCTTTTCATGCAGTGTATTTACCTCTATGTCAGTCAGCGTTTGATCATAAGCCTGGTACTTTAGTCGATAAGCTAGACTTTTTTTGCCTTTTGGTATTGATTTCCCCTTATAGTAATCGAAAACCTTTATTTCTTCAATAAATTTATTTTTAAACTTATAAATTATATTATACACATTTTGTGCTGAAGTTTTCTCGTCTATTACCAGCGCAATATCCCTGTAAACGGGGGGGTACTTGGGTAAATGGTGAAATCCCCCATACTCAGAGAAGTGAGGAAGCAGAGGGGAGAGGGAAAGCTCAAAGATGTAAGCCTTTTGAGGCAGTTGAAAATTTTCCAGCAATTGGGGATGTGTTTCTCCCATAATCCCCACTTTTTCACGGTTAACGATGATGCTTAGAGCTTTATAAGTATGAAGGAAGGGGCTGTCCTGGCAGAGAGAAAAAGAGTAGTTTGTGACATGAAGTTCTTCCAGGAGATTTTCTAAGCATCCTTTGAGGTCATAGAAATCCACGTCCCTTTTTTCTATATTCCAAGATTCCTCCTGATATAAGCCTGTAGCAAGTGCCGCTAACATCTTCCTTTCCTGAGGAAGCTCATCCTTTTCCTGAACCAGGAAAACCTGGCCTATTTCAAAAAGTTTAAGGTCTAGGTTTTTCTGATGGATATTTTTCCTCATTGTAGTAAGGAGACCAGGAATTAGGGTAGTCCTCATCGTGGACTGATCCTCAGAAAGGGGGTTTAATATTTTAAGCATTTTCATGCGATGGTCTTGAGCAGGGAGGTTTAAGCATTTTAGTTCGGCTGGAGAAATAAAACTGTAAGTGATTATTTCATTGTAGCCCTGTTGAGTCAAATTATCTTTAGATTTTTTCTCTAACAGTAAGGATTTATCTTCTTTTTGGGGGTGATTTGGGGTAGGAGGCAGTGTCGCTGATATTTTGTCGTATCCAGATAATTGTGCTACTTCCTCTATTAAATCAATACTTTCTTTGACATCCACTCTATACGAAGGTGGTATAGCTGTCAGCTGGTCTTCATCACTATCATTGACTGTGAAGGCAAGACCACTTAATGTTTTTCTAATTTCATCTTTGGTAAAAGTTGTTCCCAGTATGGCATTTGTTCTTTTGGTGCTCAGGTTAATGGTTGGAGGTGGGGCAATAGGGTTCGGATGATTGTCAATGTATCCTGGGTTGACCTCACCTCCTGCAAGCTCAGCAATAAACTGAGCTGCCCTATTGAGGGCTATTGTAACACCCTGGGGATCAACCCCTTTTTCAAACCTCTGGGAAGATTCCGTACGTATACCCATCTTCTTGGAGGTTCTAAGTATTCCCGAAGGAGTGAAATAGGCGCTTTCCAGAAGGATGGTTTTAGTCTTTGCTGAAACTTCTGTATTAAGACCACCCATGATTCCAGCAAGGGCAACTGGTTTTAACCCATCACAGATCATCAATGAATTTTTAGGGAGTATCCTTTCTTTATTATCAAGAGTAGTAAAATGTTCACCGGGAGTAGATCGTTTTACTACAATCCTCTTCTCATCTAGTAATTCCAGGTCAAAGGCATGGAGGGGCTGACCCATTTCCAAAAGCAGATAGTTCGTTGCATCCACCACATTATTGACTGATCTTATACCACAGGATTCCAACCGCCTTCTCATCCAGAACGGGGAAGGACCAATGGTAACCTGAGAGATGATGCGGGCTGAGTAGCGAGGGCAAAGGTCCGGGGCTTCAACAGTTACTGAGGTGAGTTGATTAATATCCTCACCTTTTTCCTTAATATTGATGGTGGGTAAACGCACAGTTTGTTGGGTGAAGGCAGCAATCTGACGGGCAATCCCTATGATGCTAAGGCAATCTGGACGATTTGGCGTCAAGCTAATTTCAAGAATATAGTCTTCAATTCCCAAGGCTAGATTAATGG
>WTBG01000082.1 GCA_013139225.1 Deltaproteobacteria bacterium | reverse complement strand
GCAGCTGTGGAAAGTGGTGATGTTAATCAGATAAAGGAGAAGATGGAAATACTTACCAAGGCATCCCACCAGCTTGCAGAGGTGATGTATAAGCAGGCACAAGCTCAGCAGGAACAAGCACAGGGTCCGCAGCAGGAACCTCCTACGCAACCTCCTCCTCCAGGGGATGGTGATACAACTGGTAAGGATGAAGATGTTGTGGATGCTGAATTTGAAGATGCCAGTAAGTAAACTTTTTTTGTAACTATTTACCACAGAAAACTCCCCGGATAAATAGCTTCGTCCTAGTGGAATAGGTTATCCATTCCACGGGACAAGCATTTAATGGGGCAGGCAGAGCACGTTGAGAATAATATATTCAAGGTAAAAGCAAAAAATGTTTTTGCCAGCAGGATTGGGAATTCCCAACCACAAGAAAATTTACCATTCCTGCGATTTTGAGAACCTCTGCGGTGAATAAATAAAGTAGACTGAACACTTACCCTTTCTATGAAATCCCATCCTCACTAAATTGCATAAGAGGTTTCTGTTTAGAAAAAGTTTTTTTCAAACAGTGAGGAAGCTGAAAAGCTAGTAGGGATGAGGAGTGTGATGATAAGTTCTAATATTGGACATCGCTTAGATTCTCCCATCTCTAAACTCATCAAGTTAATTTTTAGGACCAAAAATTTAAATCCCACGCACTTTACTTTGCTGGGTTTACTTGTAAATATTTTTGCTGCTTTTGCCTTTGTTTATGGTCAATGGTTGTGTGCAGGGCTTTTGATTCTGGCGGCAGGGTTCTTTGACATGCTGGATGGTGCAGTTGCCCGCACCTTTGGCAGGGTCACTAAATTTGGTGGTTTTCTTGACTCAGTTATAGATCGATACTCAGATTTAGTCCTTTTAATCGGATTGATTATCTATTATGCTAGGTACCACAATATGCACTTACTTATACTGACTGCTGTTGTTTCGGTTGGCACCATTTTAATACCTTATACCAGAGCGCGAGCAGAGGTTTTTATTGATCACTGTGATGTTGGTGTCATGGAAAGAGCGGAACGCATCATTTTGCTGGCAGCAGGAGGTATCTTCCAGTCTGTCTTTAATATAATGCCTATAATATTATGGATTTTAGCTATCTTCACCCACCTTACTGTTTTCCACCGCATCTATTTTACATGGAAAGAAGCAAAAAAGTTGTAAGTGGCCATCTTTCCACTAGCTGAATGACTAAAGTTTTCCGAAAAGATTCTCAAGTTTTTAACCTCTTTGTTCGATTTAAAAAAATGTTTGGTGATTATATAGTGAAGCAGGAAAAACTTCAAAGCTACTGAGAATTGCTGTTTAAATTAGTTGATTGAGAAAAGGGTGACAGCAGATGGGGAATCAGTTAAAGACAACACTATTGCTGGGGAGCTTAACAGGATTAATTATATTAATTGGCAGATATTTTGGTGGAAGTTCTGGAATGGTCATCGCCTTTGTTTTTGCTGTACTTATGAACGTAGGAAGTTACTGGTTTTCCGATAAGATTGTTCTAAAACTATACAAGTCACGCCAACTTTCTTCTCAAGAATACCCTGAGCTTTATTCTCTGGTTAGCAGATTATCTCAATCTGCATCATTACCTATGCCGAAAATATACCTGATTCCATCAGAATCGCCTAATGCTTTTGCTACTGGCAGGAATTCCCAACATGCTGTGATAGCAGTTACTCAAGGTATTTTAAGATTGCTTAACTCCTCTGAGTTAGAGGGTGTGCTGGCTCATGAAATAGCTCACATAAAAGATCGGGATATCTTGATCAGCTCTATTGCTGCAACACTGGCAGGTGTTATCATGATGATTGCCAGTATGGCAAGATGGGCTGCTCTTTTTGGAGGTTTTGGTGGAAGTGATGATGATGACGGAGGAATTTTAGGGTTTGTAGTACTGGCTTTTCTAGCACCTTTGGCAGCACTAATCATCCAGTTGGCAATTTCTCGATCAAGGGAATATTTGGCTGATTCGACTGGAGCACGGATTGCAGGCAATCCTCTGGGATTGGCTTCAGCTTTGGAAAAGCTTGATTATGCTTCCAAAAAGATACCTATAAAAGCAAATCCTGCGACCTCACATCTTTTTATTGTTAATCCTTTATCAGGAAAATCTTTAATGAGTTTGTTCAGCACTCATCCACCAACAGCTGAGAGAATTGCGAGGCTTAGGAGTCAGTAGTTAAGTGGTTGAATGTTAAACGTAGAAAGGGTGTTTTTTAGATGATTGATTTAGGTAACTATAAGGATTATTTGTCTGAGAAGGTAGGCAAAATATTAACTGTAGCCGTAGAAGAGTCAAAAAAGAGGCGGCATAGCCATCTGGGTGTAGAGCACATTTTCCTCGCTTTTTCTACAGTGGAAGATACCTTTTTTAGGGAAGTAATGTTTGATCTGGATCTTAATCCGCAGGTAGTCTTAAAGCATATGAATCAGTACATTGATTCATCTGTTGAATATCTGGGGGTGGGAATACGTGTTACTTCTGCTACTAAGAATATTTTGCGACTGGCATGGAAGGAAGCTCAGCACTTTGGAAGAAAATTGATAGAGCCGTCTGATCTATTTATCGCCTTTTTTCAGGAAGATGGAGGTATCCCCACAAAAATATTCAATGATTTGGGTGTGGATAACAATAGGGTTTTGCAAACGATAATCCTGAAGGTTAGAATTTTAGAAAAGGAAAAGGAGAAGTATGCAAAGAAGTTTGAACTTCCAGCTCACCTGAAACATTTTGGCGTAAATCTAAACAAACTGGCTCGATTGGGCAAATTACCGCCTATTATTGGTAGGAATGAAGAAATCAGTCAGATGATTGAGATTCTCTGCCATAAGCAGACTTCTAATTCAGTCATGATTATTGGTGAACCGGGTGTTGGCAAAACAGCTTTGGTGGAAGGGTTAGCCAGGAAGCTTGAACTGGAACCTGAAAGTGTCCCTGCACGATTGAGAGATTATCAGATTGTAAATCTCCAGATGAATACCATTGTAGCTGGTACCATGTTTAGAGGAATGTTTGAGGACAGAATTGAGAAAATCATCAATGAACTAAAAGAAGCTAATAATCTTATTCTGTTCATAGATGAAGCACATACTATGATCGGAGCAGGATCAGCGTTAGGAGTAAATGCTGATGCTGCTAATATTTTTAAATCCACCTTAGCTCGAGGAGAAGTGCAGATTATTGGTGCCACTACTGCTGCAGAACACAAGATGTATATACAGGAAGATGAGGCTTTAGCGCGTCGGTTCAGAGTAGTTGATCTTAAAGAATCATCTATAAAAGATACGGAGAAGATTCTCCAGGGGGTTAGACCCCGCTTGGAAAAAAATTACGATGTGCATATATCTGATGAAGCTCTAGAGACAGCACTGGAATTATCACCTCGCTATATGCATACATTGAGATTGCCTGATAAACCCATTACCTGGCTCGACACAGCTTGTGTTAAAGTGGAGATCAACCGTCCAGATGACTTCGTTCGTCCAAAAGATGTTATCGAGGTGATTTCTCAAACGACCAGAGTTCCATTAGATATGGTCTATAGGGATACTACAGACAGATTCAGTACGATGGAAGAAGACTTGGCCACAAGAGTGGTGGGACAGAAGGAGGCTATTCATTCTGTAGGAAAGCATCTTCGGTTGAATAAGGGACCGCTTAAGGAAAAGTTTGAGAGACCTGATGGTGTACTGCTTTTTCTGGGGCCAACTGGAGTAGGCAAAACCGAACTGGCAAAGGCATTGGCTGAATTCCTCTTTGGAGATGAAAAGAAGATGGTTCGGCTGGACATGTCGGAATACAAAGATTCTACTATTGCTGTGGATAAGCTGATTGGAATGCCACGGGGAATCGTTGGTTCGGAAAGGGGAGGAGTGCTAACTAACCAAGTTAGAGATAATCCTTATACTGTTGTGCTGTTAGATGAAGTAGAAAAAGCAAACTCCCATGTATTGAACTTGTTTCTTCAAGTTTTTGATGAAGGATGGCTGACGGATGGCAGAGGTAAAAGAGTTTATTTTAGTGATGCTGTTATGATTATGACTTCTAATTTGGGTTCCAATGAATTTAAGAACTTAAACAAGTCTATGGGGTTTTTAACTGACTCTCAAGCTCTCTCCTCCGTGAAGAGGGAAGTTATGAAGGAGGTAGAAAATACCTTTGCGCCGGAATTCTTGAATCGAATTGATGATATTATTGTCTTTTCACCATTAACACAAGAGGAAGTTAAGGAAATTGCTAAGATGTACTTGGGCAGGATTAATCAACAGATGAAACCCATGGGGAAGTTGATGAGTATTACTGAGGAGGCTGTTGATTATTTAGTTGAAGTTGGATTTAGTCCTATCTACGGGGCTCGATTCCTTAAAAGGACTATCGACGAAAGAGTAAAAATCCCACTTACTCTTAAGTGGAAAGAGGGCAATGAGTTCATAGTGGACGTGAAGGATGGTGAAATATGGGTGGAAAGTAATGAGGAAATGGTATTAGTATAAAGAAGATATTAATAAAGTTACGAGTTGCGGGTTACGAGTTTATGAGGATTATTGGTAAACCCGTAACATGAAACTCGCAGCAAGTTGTTTTTTCTATGTCCTAATTATAATGAGGAGAGATCATGGCAGAAGACGATAAAATAGAGGGAGAGGGGTTTGTTATCAAAGACAGAAGGCATTTTACTTCCGAAGGAGAGGTAAAACCAGAAGCGGAAGTTAAGAAAGAAGAAGAAAGAGGAGAAAAGAAAGAAGAAGAGAAAAAGGATAAAACGCAACCTGCTGATAACGTGCCTTTACCTGAGATTAATTTTGCCTCTTTTGTCTTATCCTTAAGTAGTTCAGCATTACTCCATTTTGGACAGATACCTGATCCGATAACTAATAAGACAGAGAGAAACTTACCGCTTGCAAAACAGACAATTGATATTCTGGGTATTTTACATGAAAAGACCAAGGGCAATCTCACTAAGGATGAAGAGCAATTGATGGATCACCTTCTTCATGACTTGCGCATAAAGTATGTTGAAGAGAGTAAGAAAGGGTAGTATAGATTACATTTTGTGCATAAACTGAGCATCTTCGGATGGACAAGTTGCCGGGTGTTAGTCGATTGATACCGGATGCTGGATTCTAGATACTGAAGTATGTAGAATCCTTCTGCTTTATAATGCTTAAGATGGTGTTTAGATGTTTCTTTCTTCGTATATCTCACGGGGCAAACCCCATTAGAAATAGGGAACGCTTTTACAACTGCCTTCTACCAATCTCAAAAGGTTCCTACACAACGAAGAAAATATTCATCATATTCTCGCGTTTCCGTAAAATACTAGTAGAATCGATATGCCATTTAAATCTTTCTCATTTTGTATTTCAGGTTCCATTCGAGATTTATTTCTAACGGGGTAAACTTCGTGGTTTCATTCGCTTAAATGGAGGAAGTTGATGAATGTTTTAATAGGAGGGACGGGATTTTTAGGCAATGCAGTAGCTGAGGAGATGGTTAAGCGGAAGCTCCCCTTGAGGTGTCTGGTTCGAAAAGATTCTGACACATCAAAACTTAAACAACTGGGAGTGGAGCTTTTTGAAGGTGATGCCAGAGATAATAATTCGCTTAAAAAGGTAACGGAAGGGGCAGAATCCGTGATCAGCAGTTTTACTACCAGATTGTTTAAACGACCTAAGGCTGCTTATTTTTGGGATAATGATTATCAGGGGAATTTTAATCTTATCCAGTTGGCCAGGGAGCAGAAGGTAAAGAAGTATATTTTTGTAAGTTACTGGGGCCTGGCAAAGTTTGGAGACTTTGAGCATGGCAAGGCTAAAAAATCGGTGGAAGATCTATTGAAGATCAGCGGTCTGGATTATACCATTTTCAGAGTGACTACCTTAGCGACAGATATGTCAGTGCTTTTAGGTAATAGCCTCAAAAAAAAGGGATGGGCACCCATGTTTATGAAAAGGGAAGAAAAAGTGAGACCCATACTCCTGGAGGACCTGGCACGATGTATGGTAGATGCGTTAGATAATAAAAGGGCTTCCTATAAAGTCGTGGAGGTAGCGGGAGAAGAGGAATATACCTTTGTAGAGCTACGAGACTTGTTTTCTAAGGTCTTGGATAAAAAAGTTCGTTTCGTTTTTGTCCCATCTAAACTAGCTTATTTTGTTGCAGGGATTATAGATATTTTAACCGATAGGGTTTATAACGCAAAAGGTTTAGTTTCTGCCTTTACAGGTGGGAGCACCTGTGATATCAGCGAGATGAAGGACATCTTTAGTATAAATCAGGGAAGTTTTGCTAAATATCTGGAAGACTATTTTCAAAACTCTCCTGGTCCCGAAAAGAAATAGTACCTCAATCAATTGTTTTAGGTCTTCTTTGTGCTCAAACAAGTGCACATCTCTTGTCCCACTTTTTGAAGTTTATCACCATACATACTCCGACAATCAAATCGACGAGCTTGGTATCTTTTAGGTGAGCATTCAAAAGATGAAACATTTTTTGAGGATTTTATTGTTTGCTCTGAAAATCCCGTGCTTTGCACAGGGTCGCAAAAGGAAACACCAGCACTTTCGTGCTTCCTTTGTTTTACCCGTCCGGGTAAAACAAAGCCACCCGTTTCACGGGTGGTAATTTACTTCTATGAGTTATGTAAAATGATAACTAGAAAAACAATTAAAGTATTTTTCAGCATGGTCGATTTTAATTACAAAATATGTTGACAACAATTTTCTTGAGTTGCGTCCTATCACTGTGATCCTCTAGCAGAGAAATGAAATTATTAATAGTGACTGCAGAGGTAATGGCGAAATTCAAAACCGTCTCATCTGTTTAGAATCAGATTATGGACTTTAGACTATTTCTGTTCTTAATCTTTATCTTTGTATTAATAACTGTCATCCTGCTAATTCCCAGAAAGAAAAAGACGAGGGTTTCCAGGAAGTCTCATTCAAGGATGAAAATTTCCCAAAATCCCCACGTTGTGGAAGAA
>WTBG01000251.1 GCA_013139225.1 Deltaproteobacteria bacterium | reverse complement strand
ACATGAAGAAGAACTCAAGGGGAAGATCAGGCTGATTAATGATAAGGTTGAATGGAGTGATAAAGTTAACAAAGAAGATTCTAGAAAGATTGGTGATTTAGAATCTAAATTAGATGAATTAATAAATGCCAAGGCAACTCTTGAAAATGATTTGAAGGTTAGCAATAAAAGTTTGGAAGAAAGCAGAGCTAAAATTAAAGATCTTCATGAGAAAGAAAATGTGCTTAAAGAGAAGGTTGCCTCATTGGAGATTGTCAAAAGGGATTTGACAAAAACCAGGAAAGAACAAACGGATGCGCTGGAGGAAATAAATAGTCTAACAAACCAACTGAGTTCAACTGTTTCTCTCAAAGAAGCTTTGGAAATGGATATGAAAAAAGTCATTAAAGACTTGGATAATGAGAGGAATTTGAGTAATGAGCGTAAAAAAAGAATAGAGATATTGGAGGAGAAACTGTCTGCCTTTGAATTTATTAAATCACAGTTGCAGGATGAAACGAGAGCGAAAAATGAAGCCATAAAGGACATTAATAGACTGGAAGATGAGCTGGATTCTGAGAAGACAATTAAAGAGTCAATCAATTCTGATCTGGAATCTGCATTAGCATCAATAGAGACTCTCAAAAAAGAAAAGGATGAAATGTCAACAGTTTTTGCAGAATTGAAGGAGAAAAATGCAACGATTGATGAAATGACAATAGAGTTGAAATCCACAGAAGAAGAAAGAACCGAAGCTCTGGAAAAAATACAGGAATTGAATGATGAATTGGAAAACACCACAAGTGTAAAAACTGAGATCGAAAGCGAACTGCAACAGCTAAAAGAAGCTATGGAAAGTATTAGTGGGGCATTAGCTGAAACTGGTGATTAAGCCACTAGAATTTTTGATGTGCCAGAGGAGTAAATAGAGTATATTCTAAGGGAGACATGGGAATGAATCCTACTGATAGTAGTAAGGTTAAGAAACATAAAAATGGCAGCAAAGCAAAAAATCCCATGAAAAAGAACAAGAAGAATGTTGTTCAGGTTAAAAGCTCACATGTAAAGGAAAATACAGGCAACAATAAGGAATCAGGAATGGAAAACGTACAGGATTATACGGAAGAAAAAGCTCAATCGGATGTGAACGATAAGACTGTTGCGGAGCAACAAAATAAATTACAAGAAGCGGTAAATGAACATCGTGACTTTGCTGAGGGTGAAAATCCAGTGCTTAATGAGGCTGCTAATGAAAAAACTCAGATAAATGAGGATGCATCACTTCAAAAAGCTGTTGCCCCTTCGATAATAGATATGCTTAATAATAGGGATGAAAAAGTCAGAATTGAAGCTATAGAATCTTTATTAAAAATCGGCGATAAGTCAGTCAGTTATGCATTTGCAAGTTGTATGAAAGATGAAAGTTTCCAGGTAAGGCTGTGTGCTCTAAGGGGACTCTATAAATATGGTGGTAATCTGGCTACTGACTATTTAATCGAAGCTTTGGAAGATAAACATCCCTATGTAAGAAGAAGAGCATTAATATATTTGGGCTGGTTGAGGAAGAAAGAATTGGTACCCTATATTACAGGAGCACTGGCAGACAGATCTACTCTGGTAAGAAAGATAGCAACATATACGTTAGGGGATTTAAAAGATTCTTTAGCAATTCCTCATCTTATAAAGGCTTTGGATGATAAGGACGCAGAAGTTAAAAAAGGAGCAATTGCTGCTTTGAAAAGGATAACCAAGAGATCGTTTGCTTCAGAGACGAGTTCCCCAAAAGATATTAATGGTGAAGTAATAGAGAAATGGAAAGAGTGGTGGACAAATGAAAATAAAAAAATGACATAGAGTACCTGTTTACCCAAGAATAACAACCCCAATCGATAATCTTCTCTAAAAACACACATCTGAATCTAGCCTCAATTAACCGCTTAGTTTATAACAACATCTCTTATCCCCAAACATCATCAAACCATTTTTTTTGTAGTTTTTCTTAAGTTTTTATAAATATTACCGAATAGAAAGAAAAATTACAGTTTATTAATCAAAATTCATTAATAATATAAAAGAACTTGATTCTCTTTTCAAAAATATTTAAGAGGAGGGTATTGTGAGTATAATACTTACCACTAAAGAACTTGCAGCGTACCTAAAACTAACAGAGGTAACTATTTACAAGTATGCTAATGAGGGGAAAATACCTGGCTTCAAGATAGGAAGCAGATGGAGGTTTGATAAAGATAAAATCGATGATTTATTGAAAAGTGACGAAGAAATTGAGGAAGCATAAAAGATATTCTCTTCCAGAAACTTTCAGAGTCATGTAAAGGTATTTTCACTATGAATGAAGTTGAATGAAGAGAATCTCCCATTCCTTCTCATTGCTCGGATAGAATTAGGGAAAATCATGAAACAGGACAGAATAAGCAAGGTTATAAATGAAGTTCAAAAACTCCCAACCCTTCCTTCAGTTGCAAATAAAGTTACTAAGTTACTCAAGGACCCTACCTGCACTGCAATAAGAGTGTCTGAAGTAATTGACAAGGATCCAAGTTTAACAATTAGAGTGCTTAGATTAGTAAATTCGGCTTTTTACTCCATAAGGGCGGAAGTAACCAATGTGAGGCATGCAGTTGCTTTGCTTGGTTTTAAGACTATTACCCAGATGGTTATTACGATATCTGTGTTTGATGTTTTCAAAGGAGGATATGGGAGAGAATTTGATCGAGAAGGATTCTGGAAGCACTCAATAGGGTGTGCAGTTATAAGTCAAAAGATTGCCCAATTGACAGACTATGCTGGCGTTGATGACTGTTTTACCGCAGGCCTTTTACATGATATCGGTAAAGTTGTAGTAGATCAATATCTGCATGAGGAAATGGAAAAAGTAATTAAACTAACACAGGAACATGAAATTTCTTTTGCTGATGCTGAAAAAGAAATCATGGGAATAAACCATGCAGATATTGGTGGACAGGTTATGGAGAATTGGAAGATACCTATTCCCATAATAGTTGCGGTGAAATATCACCACAATGTTTTAGAAGAAAGGGGGAATGGGAAAAATGCTCGTGATCCAATAGTAGATATTGTTAGATTATCGGATGTAATATGCAAAAGGGAAAAAATAGGATATACCGGTGATAGCATCATGCCTGAGATTACTGAAGATTTATATTCAAGATTAAATATAAATAAAGAAACCATAGATAAGGTAATTGAAAGCGGTCGTGATGAAATTGAAAAGGCTGGTATTTTTATTGAATTGACGTGATTATAAGATTATAAAAATATTTGAAAAGTATTTATTGTTTCAACTTTTTACTATAGAAGAGACAGTTTTATGAAAACAGAAATTGAAGAAGAATTAAAACAACGTAATAAGGAACTATTAATTCTCAATACAATTATTTCTTTTGTAAATCAATTTCTTAATGTTGGTGAACTGTTAGAGAACTCTCTGGAAAAAGTTTTAGAAATTATGACAATAGAATCGGGAGCGTTATTATTATTAAATGAAAAGAAGGATGTATTTTTACTTGAAACTTCAAAAGGTTTTTCTCCAGATTTTGTATCAAAAATGTCCAGAATAGATGCAGAAGAAAGCATTATTGGAAGAACAATATGCTCAGGTAATCAAATTATGCTGGGGGAGGGTAATACATTAAATAAGGAAACTTCAGAGTGGTTGTACAGTCAGGATTTTAATACACTTTTATGTCTTCCTATTAAGACAAAAAAGAGGGTATATGGAATGATGATGTGCGGACATCGGTACTCACTTTTTTTTAATAAAAGAAATGCAAGCATATTAGAAAACATAGGATATCAGATTGCTATATCGATCGAAAATGCACTCTTGTACAAAGAAGCAAAAGAATCTGAGGAAAAATATCATCACCTTCTAGAGTCAGCAAACATAGGGATTATATCACTTACCAAAGAAGGTGAAATATTTCAATTCAATAAAAAAGCTGAGGAAATATTTGGATATTCTAGAGAGGAGGTTGCTAAAAAACAGCTGGCAGAATTATTATCTGAAAAGCAGACTCAACTCATTGAGACCATAACAAAACAATATATGACTCTGGGAAATGAAAATATTTTTGATCAAACGATAGTTTCATGTGGAAGAAAGAAAAATGGCAAAGAGATACAAGTAGAGATATCGTATTCTATATGGGGAGACAGGCACGATCCGGTAATTACAGCAACTGTAAAGGATATGGAATATTAAAAATAGTTAATGCATGTTGCGTGTTACGGGTTTCGTGTTGCGTGATAAAAGTTAAAAAACCTATACTCGCAACCTTCTATTTGTAACCCACAACAGGTTTCGTTTAGCCCAGATTTTGTAGTAAGTTTTCTACGGAATCTGGGTTAAATAATTTTTGCATGTCTGTAAGCTTCTTTCCAAGTGCTCTATCTTATGAGGTTCGATTGTGTAAATAGGAGAGATATCATATTGCTTGATTAGTTTAAAAAACAAATCGAAGTCAATATCACCATCTCCTATAGGAAGATGGTCGTCGGATTTTTTGAAGTTGTCATGTAAGTGCACTTCTTTAAAATAGTTGCCTAAAGAATCAAACCAGTCTTTCATGGTTGTCGTAGAGAATAAATTGAAATGACCAGTATCGAAACAGAAGTTAAAGTGGGGAGAGTTAATAGAAGAGATAAGCTTCTCCAAACTTGAAGGTTCTTCTTCAAAGATATTTTCTACTGCTAAAGGAAGACCCATTTTTTCGGCTTTCACAACCAAAGGTTCCCAGGTTTTGATGCTGTTATCTAACCACATCTCAACGTTACCATCGAAAAACCATTTATTATAACCCGGGTGGAAGATAATCATCTGTGGTTGGAAAAAGTCAGCAACATCTATTGTCTGATTCAATCTTTCGATTGTTGCCTTCTTGATCTTGGTATCAACACCGCCTGGAGAGAGATCCATAAAAGGGGCATGGATAGTAATGTTAAGTCCCTTCTGCTTAAGTGCTGTTCTTATCCTCAGCAAATCCTCTTCTCGACAGTTGTCTAATGCATCTCCGTTAAAATAGATTTCAGGATTTAGTTCTTTTTCTAAAATGAAATCCAGTTTCTCTAACAGCATTTTATAGGGGACATTTACTTGAATGGT
>WTBG01000216.1 GCA_013139225.1 Deltaproteobacteria bacterium | reverse complement strand
AAACAGTGGATTTTAGAAGATGTGTAAAAAATTTAACTTTTATTACTATCAGCTTTTTTGTTTTTTTTAATTTATGTCAAGCAGAAGCAGTTTGGGATATACAAACAGCAGATAGTGTAAACTGGGTTGGAGAATACACCTCTCTTGCCCTTGACAGTGGTGGTAATCCTCATATCAGCTATTATGATACCACCAACCATGATTTAAGATATGCGTATTATGATGGAAGCTGGCATGGGGGCACAGCAGATAGTATAAATTGGGTGGGGGAGTATACCTCTATTGCGCTTAACAGCGACGATAATCCTCACATCAGCTATTACGATGCTACTAACCATGATCTAAGATATGTGTATTATGATGGAAGCTGGCACAAGGAAACAGTAGGTAATGGAGGTTGGGTAGGAGAATATACCTCTCTTGCGCTTGACAGCGATGATAATCCTCATATCAGCTATTATGATGCCACTAACCATGATTTAAAGTATGCGTATTATGATGGAAGCTGGCATGAGGAGACAGTAGATAGCGTAAATTGGGTTGGAGAGTATACCTCCATTGCGCTTGACAGCAATGATAACCCTCATATCAGCTATTACGATGCTACTAACCATGATCTGAGATATGCATATTATAATGGAATCTGGCACAAGGAAACAATAGACAGCTTAAATTGGGTTGGGGAGTATACCTCCATTGCGCTTGACAGCGATGATAACCCTCATATCAGCTATTATGATGCTACCAACCATGATCTAAGATATGCGTATTATGATGGAAGCTGGCATGAGGAAACAGTAGATAGTGGAGATTGGGTAGGGGAGTATACCTCCATTGCGCTTGATAGCAGTGATAACCCTCATATCAGCTATTATGATGCCACCAACCATGATTTAAAGTATGCATTTATAGCCCCAATAACTACTACCACAACTGGACTTACTACAACTACCACTGCATCTACAACCAGCACTGCAGGTACAACTACTACCGCAGTAACGACGACTGCGGACACAACCACGACTATAGTTTTAACAACTTCAACTACTACAATCAAATGTATTTGCCTGGCAGAAAAAATCTACGGCGTACATTCGGAAGAAACAGAACTGTTGAGATCTTTTAGAGATAATTTATTAAAGAGAACTCCTGAAGGCAGAGAAATAATAAGCTTGTATTATGAGTGGAGCCCTGCAATAGTTAAAGCGATGGAAGAGGATGAGGAATTTAAAGCAGAATTAAAAGAGATGATTGATGGTATTTTACCAATGATCAGGGCGGAAAGGGAATAACAAATATTTTAGTTTTGTAATGAATCTTTTATTATAGAAGGGAACAGAATTATGGCTAGATTGCAAACTCCAAAACCTCATGCGGTTATCCTGAATATCTGTAAACAAGCTGGGGTTAAACTGAGGAAGTTTCGTGGCATAAAAGAGTTTGAGCAAGAAGTCGAAAGCTTCATGAAAAAGCATGACATCATTTATCTTGCGACTAGCAAAAATGATAATACTCGCTGTACCCCTCTTGGTTATGTAAATAAAGGGCTAACGGTGTATATTCTTTCAGAAGGAGGCGGCAAGCTTGCCAATATTAAAGCCAATCCAAAAGTTTCTTACAGCATTGCTTCCCGCATTAAAGGAGGTAAGGGTTTCATGAGGATAGGGGGGCTTCAGGTTTGGGGGAGAGCTAAAATAATTTCTATGAGAAAAGAACGTGAGAAATTTGACGAGGCACTGACGTTAATGGGAGTTACACAATCTCTCAAAAGACGAGGAATCAAGGGACTGCCACCTTTTAACTATCGTATTATCAAGATTGAACCGGAAAAGGTTCGATACTTAAACCTCCCCAGGGGGATTTTCAACGTAACATGGTTGAAGAAATAGTGAGGGGCGAGATAACATCCTGGATACCGCATAAATACGAGCAGACCATCAGACCCACTGCCCTCTAAAAAATCATGTCATTTTCTTTCCTTTACAATATCAACCAAAATTGATAATTTCCTAGTTGCTTTGACAGACCAATTGCAGAAATATTTAAACGGAGGAGTTTGTTATGCAATATAAGAACACCATCCAATTTAGTAAAGACGGCCAAGCTGTCTTTGAAAAGGTCATTTCCATTTGGCCTCCGATTATCCGAGAACGAAGGAAAGAAAAGATATTATTAATGCTTTCACTGCTGATGCAATCACGAAAGGAGACAAGAGCCGACAAAGCCCTTGTTATTGAAGCGACCCGTCTGGTTGTGCCGAAGTCCTACGATCCACTCTTCCATATGATTGAAGATATGGAAGCATTTAAACGAAAGATGCTAGACCCATTTCAGGATATTAAGGCCTACAACAAAATACCGGTGCAGGTAAAACGCTGGAAAAGAGACGGTGGAAAGAAGAGCAAAAGAGCTGGGACTTTGAAAAAAGTTATCGCCTTTTGTGCAAGTCCTCGTAAAAACGGCAACACGGATTTGTTAATGGAAGAAGCCCTGAAGGGAGCCCATGATTCAGGAGCACAAACAGAAAAGATCATGCTTCAAAAGATAAAAATAGGATACTGTATAGGATGTAGAAAATGCAAGGAACCCGACTATAATAGGGTCTGCATACTCAAAGATGATATGTCTGAAGTATATCAAAAAATCATTGATGCCGATGCATTAATGATCGGGTTTCCTATATACACAGGAAGAGAGTGCGCCCAGCTCTGCACGTTTCTGGACCGATGGGACGGGTATGAGCGTTATATGTTAAAATCTTCACTTAAACCAGGAAGGGTTGCGATGGTTATCGGTACATGGGGGTACCCCTATATCGATACATATGACCATGTCATTGAGTCTGTTGTATCAACATTAAACCTGCATAAGGTAGAAACTGTTGAGGCACTTTCTGCCTGCGGATTTGAAGGCATCCTGCATGGTCTTGATGAAAATCACAGAGGAGTAATCGCAAAATTTCCAAAACAGCTGAAAAAAGCTTATGATGCCGGTAAGGCACTTGTTAAACATGGAAGCTGATGTGAAACTGCTTTCCTCAAATGCGTCACGTAACCTCTTTTTATGAAAGGCACTTTTCAAAAGTGGAGATATTTTCATAATGAGAACTTAAACAACTTGTGGCATAATTTCCTCTCATCTTTATCCCACCGTTGTACCAGGAAAGGCTTTTCATCCTCAAATACACGCACGATATTTTCGAAATACTCTTCCGTATCTTTAATATCCTTTTCTTTTGTCTTGTTAACAAACGACAAGATACGGGAATGGTAAAAGGGAATTAATGCTTCGATGATCTTTTTTCGATCTATCTCGGCGTTACGATAGGCAGTGGCAAAGCTGAATAGAATTCGAGCCCAAAGATCACTGGAATAATAAAATTCATCTTTACTGCTGTTTATGCTCTTGCTGACTTCTGTTAGTTCAGGTTCTGCAATGATTTTCTCCCATAGTTTTCCATAAACATCAAACCCTCTTGTAAAACTTTCGTAAAGTTTATCCGTATTAACGTTTACAACTGGAGGATTCTCGCATACTCCCAGCCCGAAACCGTAAATACTGGTTGGGTAGGTTTGTGTGGTGTCTTTCCATAGATATTCAAAGTCAATCATCAGGTCAAAGAGGGTTGATACCACCTGAGTAAACATAGGGCCT
>WTBG01000262.1 GCA_013139225.1 Deltaproteobacteria bacterium | reverse complement strand
GACGGCCTTCCAGGAATCGTGTGAGTGAACCCATAACCCGTTCTCCCGCTTTCTTTGACCCCACATACACATTACAGTCATCTGCATAGCGACAGAACCTGTGCCCTCTTCTCTCCAGTTCTCTATCGAGATCATCGAGCACAATGTTTGACAGCAGTGGTGACAGTGGTCCACCTTGCGGTGTTCCCTTCCTGTTCACCTCCGTGAGTCCTCCCACCATGACTCCTGATTGGAGGTAACGGCGTATGAGTATCAATACCCCTTTATCCTCTACCTTCCTCGCCACTCGTGCCATCAGGATATCGTGGTTAACTCGGTCAAAGAACTTATCTAAGTCCACATCTACTACCCATCTCTTCCCTCCTCGTACATAGTTCCGGGCTGCCGTAATTGCCTTGTGGGCGCTGCGGCCAGGACGAAATCCATAACTCGATTCAGAAAACCCTGGGTCGAACAGTGGGCTTAACACTTGGTGGAGTGCTTGTTGAATCAGTCGGTCTACCACAGTTGGGATACCCAGCTGTCGTATCCCTCCACTGCGCTTCGGTATCTCTACCCGGCGCACTGGTTGTGGCTCGTACTTCCCTTCAAGCAACTCCTCTTTGATCCGTGGCCACTCTACTTTGAGGTAAGGACGAAGTTCACCTACGGTCATGTGATCCAATCCCGCAGCTCCCTTGTTCCTCTCCACTCGATGCAGGGCCTTTACCATGTTCTCGCGTGCGACCACCGCTTCCATTATTCGCCTATCCTTCGGATTGGACTTCTCTCTCCTTGCCGTGGAGTTTGATGCTCCTCTCTTGGGCCATCGAGAGTTCCGCTCTCCCTCTCCCAAGCAGGTCGTGGCCTTCTCAGACCCCATTGTCTGCATCTCCTTCTCCATCGAAATTCAAGCCTCCTTTCCCCTACTTCATGTTCGGGCCTTCGGCTAGGTCGCTGAGCCTACTATGCCCTCTGCTGACTTCTCAAAGCCCTTCCTGTCGTCTTACGGCAACAGCAGCACCGTGGCACGCTTTGAGATCTCCCCGGGTAATGCGCACCCACCTTCACGCTTATGCCTGCCGTATCTACTACCACGCTTTCCGTACAGGTATGGGACTTTAGAGATACTTGCCTCCTCATCCAGCGTGACAGCCTCATATACGATTCCTGTTCGTCAGGCCAGCGCTTTGCCTGCGGCTTCCTTCAGATTCCACCTCACGGTGGACACCCTTGCCGTTAAGCTAACCGTTCCCCCTGTTGGGTCGGTAGAGGACTTTCACCTCCCAGTAGGTGCGCCCTGCCGGGCGCACAAGAAAAAAACCAACTATCCATTTGGATAGCTGGTTTCTAATAAAGAATCACAATATTGTAACGTTGTTAAAGGGAATATTTACTTCTCTCTACATTGTATCTTTATTTTGTCTGCGGTTTGTTCTTGCATCCTTTCAAACAATCGTCTTTTCCCCTCAGCAGACAACCTGATCGTGTCAGCAAATGATAGTTGAACATTCTTTTTCCTTTGGTTAATCAATCTAGTCTGTTTAGAATAGTTTCTCATTAAATTGTTCACATCATAAGTAGTAATTGTCATTTAACTACACCTTTTCATAAAATGGATTTGCTTATTTTGTGAGCATAAACCGTGCCACAATTTATTTCATTGATTTTTCATCACTTTCTATATATTATATAAGGGATTTAGTATGTTTTTTATACAGGTGTGTCAAAAGTATTCAGTTTTATGATCATTTTTGAAGGGTCGTTTCCACGTAACTACAAAATATAATTGGAGGCAATTATGATTCTAATAACGGGTGGAGCAGGGTTCATTGGATCTCATATCGCTGATCTTCTGATAGAGGAAGGATATGATGTTTCTATTATAGATGACCTGTCTAATGGTAAAGAAGAAAATATAAACCCCAAGGCTACCTTTTACCAGCTAAGCATTCTAGACAAAAAACTACCTGATATCTTGAAAAAGGAAAAAATTGATGTGATAATCCATCACGCCGCCCAGATTTCCGTAAGACACTCAGTAAAAGATCCTGTTTTCGATATGGAGATTAATATCAAAGGATCTCTTCTGCTTTTAGAGCATTGTATTAAACACAAGATTAAAAAATTCGTTTTTGCGTCTACAGGAGGTGCTCTATATGGAGAGCAAGACTATTTTCCTGCAGATGAACAACATCCCACACGACCATTAAGCCCCTATGCTGTTGCTAAATTAAGCACGGAAAAGTATCTTTTCTTTTTCTATAAAACCTATAACCTTCCTTATATCTCCTTAAGATATGCTAACGTTTATGGACCACGACAGGATCCCTTCGGTGAAGCTGGGGTCGTCGCCATCTTTGCACAAAAAATGCTCCAAGGCAAACATCCCATAATAAATGGAGATGGTAAACAGACCAGAGATTTTGTATTCGCACATGACATAGCAAGAGCCAATCTACTTGCCTTGAAGCATGATATAATAGGCGAAATTAATATCTCCACTGGAATTGAGACATCGATTAACCAAATCTTCCATGAAATTAAAAAATCAACATCTCCAAACATTCCAGAGAAACATGGACCACCTATGCCAGGTGAACAGTTAAGAAGTGTTATATCTTTTGAAAAAGCTGAAAGACTCCTGGGATGGAAACCCACAACTCCTCTTACTGAAGGACTTAGTAAAACGGTGGCATTCTTTCAAGAGAAGGGTCAAAAAGATTAATATTTTACCCTTAAATAAAACCTACATCTAGGCATTCCTGACCAAACATTACATCATTGCTTACCTCCTCCAATATAAAGTAATTCAATCCACATTAAAAAAGAATCTTTATCTTATTATCCAATTCCCATCAAATGGAAAACCAATAAAAATACCATTCTCTATCCAAAAAATACAGGTAGACCTAATATAAATAGAATGTCCGGGAATTTCTATGAAATGCTAATTTTATAGACTTTCAATAAGGATTGGGAATACGTTTGTGTAAAACCACCAAATTCATTATGCCGTTATTATTTCAGTTGAAATAAAACTGATATCTTATTTTTTATAAAACATTATATTTTATCATACATATTATAATGAACTCATTTCAAATTGATGCTTACCACATTTAAAACCTCTCGCAGATGCATCTCAAATGACGATCTGAAATGTTCAATTATTATACGTCATCAAAATATCCATTATTTATCAAGTAGTTAAGCAACCTTTGTAAATTCTCCAGTTCTCCACACAGGAATAAAATACTAAGTATCGTATATCATACAATATGGTATCTGCTTTGCATATGTATGCCCTAAATATATTTTACGAGGGATAAAATGGGCATATTAAAATCAATAATCTATGCACTAATAACACTTTTTGCTACAACTCAAATTAGTTATGGGGCATCTTTGCATTTAGAATGGGATGCAAATAATGAAGTAGATCTATTAGGATACAAGGTATATTATGGAACATCATCTGGCAACTATGGAGAACCTGATGATGTGGGGA
Organism: Deltaproteobacteria bacterium; assembly: GCA_013139225.1. Lineage (GTDB taxonomy): Bacteria > Desulfobacterota > WTBG01 > WTBG01 > WTBG01 > WTBG01. The sequence goes on along the minus strand of WTBG01000262.1, from coordinate 47 downwards.
ACGTTACAGAATACGAACTGTCAGGCTTAACCGAAGGTGCAACCTAT
>WTBG01000252.1 GCA_013139225.1 Deltaproteobacteria bacterium | reverse complement strand
TTGAAAAGAGTGATAGGGATTCTGCACAGCTACTCAGTGACCATTCGCCTGCGGAAAACCTGGTGGGTGTCAGTACAACCCAGATATCTCATCCAGAAGCAGGATCTCAGCAGCAAGATATTTCAGGCGGTTCTCTTAAGGGACTGGGACAGAACTCTTTGTATGTTCAAGAAGTAGGGCTATCTCTGGAGAAGAATTTAAATGTTCTTTCCCAGCCTGGGCTTACTCAAGAAGGGGTTTATGGTTTTACAAGTGTAAAGGATCCGGGTAAGGCAAAAGAGCTACTCTTAAAATTGGGATTAAACTCAAGTAAAGTAGCAAAGCTTATTGGGATGAAATCTAATGGCCCGAGCAGTAAGAAAGAAGCAACTCTCATTTTTCAGTTGATGAATGCATTGCAACAAGAAGGAGTGTCGCCGGATCAGGGAAAACTAACTATTAATGACGCAAAAAGTCTTTTAGCAAAAATAGGAATCAATATTGAGGATACAGGACTGATCGTTACGGGGAGACACTCTGGCGAAGAGGTTTCTCTTAAGGAATTAATAAATTTGTTAAACAGTAAAGGTAAGATTAATATTTACGATGGAGATACAGTTCATCTTTCTGAGAATAAAGAGCTTTTTGCACAAACTGGTAACGAAGCTAACCACAGCAAAGGAAACCCTGATCTAGGTAATAACGGTCAGTTTACTATTAATGCCATAGCAGACAGAAAAATAGAGGGAGAAAATAGACCGGTTGAGTTTGAACGGATGATATTTAAAACAGAGATGAGGGAGCCCACGGCCCAAAGGGTTATAGAACAAATAGTAAAGGGGGCACACGTGCAGGTTCGTAGTGGGCAAACCAGGGTAAAAATATCTTTGCGCCCACCATCCTTAGGGGAATTGCAGCTTAGTATCGTTACCAGGGAGGACCAGGTTAAGGTTGCCTTTTTTGCTGAAACCCCACAGGTAAAAGAGATTATTGAAAACAATTTGCCGCAGTTGCGTGAGAGTTTTTTTCAACAGGGCTTAAAAGTGGAAAACTTTAGTGTTTTTGTAGGAAACCACCCGAGCGGCAGCCAAGCCGAGCAGCAAAACGATTTTAATGCAATAAAGACCTCTCAATCAGTGGGAAAAGGACAGGATGGAGATGATACTCCACCACTTGAAGGGTTGAAGAGATTAGTGCTCGGCAATCATAGGGTGGATCTTTTTGTGTAAATAAGAAAAGGAGAAAATACCATGGCATTTGTTAATCCAATTAGTTATGCATCACAAGCTTCTGCTATCAATAGTACCTCTGGTAATGGGGGTAACTATATGGGCAAGGATCAATTCCTGCAACTTCTTCTCGCCCAGCTTCAGCATCAGGATCCTCTTAACCCAATGGATTCCACTGACATGACTGCTCAACTGGCTCAGTTTAGTCAATTGGAACAGCTCTCAAATATTAATACCAGCTTGGAATATTCAAAGTTATACCTTGCATCGTTAAATAATGCTCAGGCAGTAGATTTTATTGGAAAGGAGATTGAGGCACGGGGTGATTCTGTTCAATTGTCAGAAGGCAATTCTGCGCAGCTCAGTTATGAATTAAATGGTGATGCAGGATCATCTACCATCAATATTTATGACCAAAGTATGCACCTGGTCAGGAAAGTTGAACTGGGATCTCAGCCTGCTGGTGTTCATGAATGGATGTGGGATGGCAGGGATAACGCGGGGAATCAGGTCGCAGCTGGAACCTATACCTTTGAAGTTTCTGCAACTGATGTTGATGGGGAAGCGGTTGCAGTTAATACCTATTTCAGAGGGGTGGTTACGGGTGTAACCTTTGAAGATGGCATTACCTACCTGCTCTTAGGAGAGCAGAGGGTAGCCTTAGGAGATGTTATCACAGTGAACGATCAGGAAGTGGTTGCAGCAAATGAACCTGAGAGCACAACAGAAAAAGCGCTCGAGATAATGAAAGGTATAGGTCAATTTATGAAAAATGCTGCACCCATTGCAATGATGTTTATTTAAACTTGTATGGAAAGGAGGTGAGAAACAATGTTAAGTTCATTATATTCAAGTGTCACAGGTCTTAATGCAGCAGGTTATACCATGTCGGTCATATCAAATAACATTGCCAATGCCAACACGGTGGGGTTTAAATCTGATTTTGCCTCTTTTGCTGATATTTTGAGCCAGAGTTTGGGAGGGATAATTGGAGGTAATCAGATAGGACGTGGGGTAAACTTGTCGGATATTGGTACCATCTTTAGCCAGGGATCTTTTGAGAACACTACCAGCCCTACTGACCTGGCCATTGAAGGAGCAGGTTTTTTTATAGTGGCTGATTCTACCGGTACCTACTATACGCGTGCAGGGCAGTTTATTATGGACGAGGAGGGGTATCTTGTTAATTCCGGTGGTTTTAGACTTCAAGGATATATGGCAGACGAAACGGGAACGCTTCTCAGCACTGTGGGAGATATCAACATAGCACAGACTTCTTCTGCCCCACAGCAAACCAACGACTTGAGAATTGTAGCCAATCTGGATGGTCAAGCAGCGACAGACGATACCTACTCAAGCACTATCACTGTCTATGACTCCATTGGTGGAGCAATTCCACTAACCATTACCTTTACCAAACTGGCTACTGGTAATGAATGGAGTTTTGAGTCGAATGTTCCCAGTGATTTAGGCACGGTAACAGCAGGAGGCACAGGTACAGTTGGATTTGATGCCAATGGAAATCTGGAAAGTCTTGATGGAAATACTACTTTTTCAGATGTGGGTATTGATATTACCGGTGCTAACGGTGGGTCCTTTACGGTAAGTTGGGATCTCTGGGATGATACTGCAAGTGCCGCCATGGCAGATTTAACGGGGTATGCCTCGCCCTCTAGTACCAGTGCCCTTTTCCAGGATGGTTATGCTCCGGGGTCTGTTCAGAATGTTTCTGTAGACCAGGATGGACAGATTATAGGACTCTTTACCAATGGTCAAACCCGTACTTTGGGACAGGTTCTTCTGGCGGATTTTATCAGCCCCTGGGGATTAACCAAGATGGGCAGAAGCCTCTATGCAGAATCAGCAAGTTCTGGCCAGCCTACCGTTGGTGAGCCTGGTACTGGGGGTCGAGGACAGATTTCCCCCAATTCACTGGAGATGTCCAATGTGGATATGGCATCAGAGTTTGTCACAATGATTACTGCCCAGCGTGCTTACCAGGCTAATGCGAGGGTAATTACCACCAGTAATGAACTGCTCGCAGAACTGATGAATATCGCGAGGTAGTCAGAGGGAGTAGGGAAACCTGTTTAAGGATTTTCCTACCCCCTTTTTGATTAAAACCTAGAGTAGTTTGTAAACTTCAGGTTTCAAAACCTGTAGTATGGATTGAAGATTATGAAAAGAAATGGAACGCTTTTACGAATTGGAGATGCAGCAGGCATTACAAACGTATC
>WTBG01000110.1 GCA_013139225.1 Deltaproteobacteria bacterium | reverse complement strand
TAGTACGTTTCCCCATTTCGAACTTTTAGTTGTATCCTGTTTCTCTTGTTGTGTAGTGCTATTTTTGTTAGTCATTGCCATCCTCACCTAGATTAACCTTACTTAAAAAGACTAAACACCTTCCTTCTAAACTGGAGTATAGTGGTCAATGAACGCCCAACCGGACAGAAAAATCTGCACCAGAAATTTGTTATGAAAAATGCTCCGATGATGCTGATGGGGAGAATGTACCACTGCACCCCTATACCCTGCAGGGAGAACATCATGGCAAATGGTTCATAGGCCCCGAGAGAGGGATGTGAAGAGAGGAATATAATCATGAGAGCAAGCCACAGCAGAACATTGGTAACCGTTTTTGAACGGGCAAGGAGCGCGGAGGAGAGCTGCATCCGGGAGCCGCTTATTTTCCCCAAAAGAAATTGTATGCCGTAAAAAGGGCATATTCTGAAACAGTATACATTTTTACCTGCCAGCAGAATAGTTGCTACTGTTCCGACCGTAAGCACCCACCATATAATATGATCGCGAACGCCGGGAATGTATCCCATCAGCAAACCTGAAAGATTGCCAATGGAAATAGATGCATTAAGATAGAAACCCACAACACCAATAGTGGCTGCAAGATAGATATATTTGAGAATTTTGTGACTGTGCATTTTTGAGATAAATGCCAAAATGAAAAGCGCAACTATGAGGATTTCTCCGAGACCGAGCTTCCAGGGAACCTTCTTCCATTCTGGTTTTAGTTTGAAATACCGGGTTGCGGCGGTATGGACACCTCCCCGAATAGCCTCCGTACCCGCCATGGTTGAGATGGTAGCCCTGGACACCGCATCAATATCAACCCCAACTATAAAATCATCGGAGACGTGCTTACCGATAAACTGCTTGCCGAATTGAGCATCTTGTATCATCTTGAGAAATGCAGGGGTTTCCCTGCTGTCAAGCAGCATGACCTCGTGGACCTTGGCATCATCCATGATGCGGACACCGATAACAAAGGGACCCCCATATCCCTGGCCCTCCTGAACCATCACATAGTTTCCCATGTCGCCTTTTTTCTCTCCAAGCTGGAAGACTAAAGGATTTTCGTTAACCTTTGCAAGGGTAACATCCGGGAAATGGGCTTTCACCATGCTTTCGTAATCTTTTTTAGTGGTAGCTTTCCCAAAGATAAAAGCAAGTAGTAGTGCTGCATAGGCAGCATACTGCAGGCCTGTTCTGATGCCGGTTGTAAGTCTGCCCGTTTTTGCAGGGGTTGTTAATGCTGTCTTGGGACTGAGCGGGGTAGCAGTGATACCAGTGTCAGTACTGATTGCAGCAGTTTCAGAAACTTGTGCAACGGACACCTTGGGCAATCTTGCATTTATATACTTCCAAATGGCAGTCACCAGAACGATGCCCGGCATTGCAAAGAAGATGACTCCCATGCTGGCAGCCCGCGGGACACCTTCAAGCACAGAACCGACTGACCAGGCAATGGTAAATAATATCAGGAATGCACCGGTTCCAAGCCCACCCCAGGCAATCCAGTTAAAGCGGTAATGTTTGGAGAGCATCATTATCAGGATGGCTGAAAGTGATGTCAGAACACCAACACAAAACCACATCAATTCCATCATAACTGCTGTTACTCCTGGAAGCTGGTTTAAGTTTTACGGTATCGTGGTGTCAAAAATCGTTTTGCAGTAAATGTAAGCAGTACAATCCCCGGCATGGCAAAGAAGACGATCCCCATGCTGGCGGCCCGTGGAACCCCTTCCAGCACCGATCCCACCGACCAGGCTACAGTAAACAATATCAGAAACAGACCGATTATAAGGCTCCCGAGCCCAATGACTCCAAGGTTGTATTTCCTGGAAAGCATATAGACCAGGTAGCCGGAAACCCCGGCCAGGAAGCCGACGACATACCACATGAGTTCCATCATGTTTTTGTCCTCCCCTTTTTCCAGAATTTTTTCACGGCTGCAGGATCTGATACCGTTCCGTAACCAAAAAGTATATCAAACTCCTTCATGAGACCGTGCACCTGAGAAGGAGCTACTACATTCATGATATCCACAAACCGGTGGTGGGAGAAATCGGGTTTGTTGTATGGACACGAAGCAATGCAGTTGGCGCAGGCACCGTCGTTCTCAATCCAGAATTTAAAGCATTTTTTGGTATCATTGTGAAATTTGTAAACACCCTTTGCGGCATGCCAGATGTAATCCGGATCGCTTGAATAGGTAGGTTCCCATGAAGGACCATCAAAGGTAATTGCCTCGGATGGGCAGGACTCTGCACACCGTTTACATTGCAGGCAAAAACTGGCAACACCCAAAGTTTTCGGCTTGTCATATTCAACGTAGTCGAGATCGGTATAGACCTTGCTGATGCGTACCCTGGGCCCGTAACCGGTCGTAATCACCTGGCCATTTCGACCTCCTTCACCCAGACCGGCTGCCACGGCATAGGGACCACACATCCCCATATCATTCATGGTTGCTACAGCTTTATATCCTAACTGCCGGAGGAATAGAGCCGTCTGTGCAGCGATTTTGAGCGCCTCAACATAGGCATTGCCAACCGTAGCGTCGGTTATCCATGACGGTGCAGTGGACATTGCCAGATAGTCCATCTCAGTCATTATCACAATGACGGTTTTTGGCTCAAAGGGAAAGTCCCGCTCCCAGCTCAACTCGCGCTCTTGGCCTATATCATATAGAGGATCGTAATCGAATCGCCGGTCACGTCGGGTTATACCACATTTAATAGCGCCGTATAATGCAGCGGCACTTTTTATCACCTGGCTGGCTTCCTGCTTAGAGGGAAATTCATATTGTGACTTAGCCAGCATTTCCTGCTTCCAGGAGCTGAGAAGCCCATCAGGGTTACTCAATCCATAGGGGCCATGGAGCTTACTCAAAAGTGCAAATCCTCCTATCGCCAAGGCCCGTTCAAGCTGAGTGTAGCCCGGATCCTTCCGGTATGGCCCGTTATAGAAAGTTTTAAAGCGTTCATAAAAATTGTAATTACCAAACTTTTTTGTGCGCTCCGGATGTTTTTGATCTAAGGCTTTGCTGTAGGCAAAGATATGGAGCACGTTGCGCTGGTCAATAGGTTTGAAATCATCGTTTATGGGAATGGGAAGGGTGTCTTGCGGGATGCCCTCCATTCGCCTGGCAACAGTGATTCCGGCTGCACCAGCAGCTGCAACACCTGCCCCGGCGACGCTGAGTTTGAGAAAGCTTCTCCTGCTGGTTTTGCTTTTGGAATTGCCTTCTCCTCTATTACTTCCAGAGCTTGAGGGCATCTTATTACTAACACCTGGATCGTGCATGTTTTCTGTCACTGTGTTCTCCCTCCTCAATGTCTTGAAAGAGTATTAATCACTTTCCTTAAACTCACTAAATGGTTTAAGCCAGATGATGTCGTAAGGTTTGAAGGTAAGAGACAATTTTTTATCCTCGGCCATCCACTCCTTTTCGCTTAAGAGGTCATACCAGCGCGTTTCCTCCATATTAAGTTCTAAAAGGGGTATCTCCATATGACACTCTCTGCTGGTGACGTTAGTCATGGTTAAGATATGCTGGTCCCCTTCGGGGGATGTTCTAAAAACCGTAAAGACATTGGGGGAAATCATTAA
>WTBG01000387.1 GCA_013139225.1 Deltaproteobacteria bacterium | reverse complement strand
CAATAACTCTTACTATTGGTTCCTTTCCTATATCTCCCAGATCGTAAATGATGTCAGGAATGGCACGTTTTTTACTCAGGATGTTTTCTATCCCCCAGTTGAGACTTGCCCCTTCTTTATTCTTAATTATTTTGGGTTCATCCTTGCGATTAAATGTTCCTGTTTTAAATTTCAATTTTCGGCATTTCCTGATAATTTCTGGGGAGTACCTTATGTTTATGGCAGACCTTAGGTCACTTCTGTATTTCATCATGGTAAGTATAATTTGGGCTATGTGGCGAGAGGCACCTGGAGCTGGGTCAGCTACAGTGGTTATGCTGCGATTGAGTCTTATAATTCTTCCTGGAAAGGCAAGCACCTCCTGTAAATTGTTAGCGTGAGGGAGGGCATAGCCCAGATTTGATTGTACCTCCGGTATGAGATGACCAACATTCCCTTCTTTTAGTTTTTTTAAGGCATGTTTTAATTCATTGCTGCACTTCATTATCTCCTGATGTTGTGTAAAAGGTGCGTAGGGATTGACAGGGCCACACCCTTTTCCCAGATCCAAAGAAAACCTGATAGAGGTTGTGATAAAGTCTTTAGCATGCTTAACTGCCTTAACGAGAGGTACCCCCTTTGCAATTTCTGTAGCAATTGCCGCTGAAAAAACACAACCAGTTCCGTGAGTATTTTTAGACTTAATCCTTCCTGAGTCAAATTCATGGAACTCTTTTCCGTCATAGAGGATGTCAACAGGTTTTCCCTTAAGGTGACCTCCTTTTATTAAAACGTTCTGTGCCCCCATCTGATGTATCTTTTTTGAAGCCTCCTTCATATTAGTGACTTTTTCGACCTTTTTCCCTGTGATAGTGGATGCCTCATAAAGGTTGGGGGTTATAAGAAAAGCCAGAGGGATAAGTTCTCTTTTAAGAGCAGCACAGGCTTCTTTAGTCATAAGGGGCACACCACTCTTTGATAGCATTACGGGATCAACAATAATCTTTGTAATATGATAATCCCGCAGCTTGTGAGAAACTGTTTCTACTACTTTTGTATCTACAAGCATCCCTGTCTTGACTGCATCTACCCCCAGATCTGAGATGACCGCATCAATCTGCTTGGCAATAAAGCTTACAGGTATTTTTTGAATTGTTTTCACGCCTGTTGTATTTTGTGCGGTTAAGGCAGTGATAGCAGTCATCCCAAAACTGCCCATAAGGGCGATAGTTTTTAAATCAGCTTGAATTCCTGCTCCCCCTCCTGAATCAGAGGCAGCTATAGTCAATATTCTTTTCATGGATACTTTATCTTTGTCAGGGAATAAAAAAGCCAAGGGGCTTTTGGATCGGTCGATCGTGATTTTTCTGAGGGGTCATCACTGACATCAGTCTTTTGTAAATTTATCAGAGATTGGGCGTTTGTCAAGACTTTTATCTTTCTGGATTTTATTGCTTTTTCTTGCTTGCACGAGTTATTTGTGATATATGGGAACTTGAATGAGGATATTTGTGTTTGGTTCTTTCGTATAGAAGTAAATGACAAAAGATACTGGATTAGACGATTGCGGATTTTGGATTTCGGAATGCGGAATTAATTTAAATGTTGCGGGTTACGAGTTGCGGGTTGTGAAAAAATAGACATGGATAATCTACAACGGCTTTTATTCTTTGTTTTCCTTCGTGGGCTTCGTGGTTACAATTTTTTGGATTTAAGTCTTAATGTTCCAGCTTATTAAAGTTTTATGGATTTAAACTTCAACACGATAAAGGGTTTTGTTTTGAAAGGTGTGTTTTGGAAACTCTAGGTGAATATCTAAAAAGTAAAAGAGAGGCTCGAAACGTTACTCTGGAGGAAATTGCTGAAGCAACCAGAATAAGAAAAACTATCCTGGTTGCTATTGAAAATGACAGGCAAGACCTTGTTCCTCCAAGAGTTTTTACTCAAGGCTTTCTTAAATCCTATGCCTCTTATCTTGAATTAGATGAGAGTGATGTGATCAAGCGATATCAGGAAACTCTGGAAGAACTGGAGGCCAAGAACGATAAAGAAGAGATTGTTAGCCAACAACCTCCCCAAAAGGTTTTAACCCCTATCAGAATTTCAGTTTTATTTATAATTTTTATTCTAGCACTTGCTTCTTGGTTTTTTAAAAGCCCTCAGGAGAAAGAGGAAGTTTCACCTTTTAAAGATATTCATAAGAAGGAATCGGCCGAGTTATTAAAACCATCTGCTGTTACAAAACCAGAGACTGTTAAGGAAGAAAGTGAAGGAAATGTGATTGAGACAAAAGAGGAATCAGGTTTGCCTGCTAAGGGTGAAGAGATAAGTAGTGTGAAAGAGGCTGAGGTAATAGAAATTGAACAAATGGTTTTGAAGGTAGTTGCAATTGAAGAAACGTGGATAAAATTTCAGCTTGACCAGAATGAACCTTTTGAGGTGTCATTAAGACCTGGGGAGTTACTTAGAGTGAAGGCAAAAGAGAAATTTAATCTCAAAATTGGGAATGCTGGTGGAGTAGAGCTCTTCCTTAATGACAAACCATTGGGAAATCCTGGAAAACTGGGTGAAGTTATTGACTTAACGTTGCCTGAGTAAAGACATCTTTGGCGTGATATCAGATTTAATCTGCAGGATTGTGCAGTTTGTAAAACTCTATAAGGTTTCGATTTAGGTTAAACGGTTGGGGTTGCGCAGCTCGCATCGGTATTCGTGAATCGGTTATGGATAAAGCAAAAAACTAACTTGAGAATAAGAAGCAACGCAACCATATAACGGAAGACGAAACTCGCCCCGTTAGAAAACGTAACTTTTATAAAGTTTTTTTATACCAACAAAGGGATTGTACAGTTAAAAAGATTTGATGAATTCTGCTAGTAACAAACATTTCTAACAGGGCAAGCAGCTCAACCGGATAACGAGGGACTATTGAGGGCTTATAACATACTTCTGACCTCTGCACCATGTTCCTTGCATCATAAATCATGCATCAGGAGGAAATAGTGAATTTACTGGTTGTGGGATCAGTTGCGCTCGATTCTGTTGAAACTCCTTATGGAATGGTTGATAATGCATTAGGCGGTTCTGCTGTCTATTTTTCGGTGTCAGCGAGTTACTTTACTGATGTGGGGGTAGTTGCTGTTATCGGTCTTGATTTTCCAGAGGACCATCTTAACTTTCTTAAAAGTAAAAGAATTGATTTGCGGGGATTAAAACGTGAATCTGGTTTGACCTTTCACTGGAAGGGTAGATATAGTGGTGATTTAAACGAGGCGGAAACCATTGATACTAAGCTAAATGTGTTCGAAGATTTTCGTCCTTATATTCCAGAGGAGTATCGAGAGTCATCCTTTGTTTTTCTTGCTAATATTGACCCCGAATTACAGCTTAACGTCTTGGAGCAGGTAAAACGTCCAAAGCTTACCATCTGTGATACTATGAACTTCTGGATAGAAGGTAAATTGGAACAACTTAAAGAGATCATAAAACGTGTGGATATTCTCATAATCAATGAGGGAGAGGTTAGGCAGCTATCCCGGGAAACCAATCTTATAAAAGCCTATCAAAAAATTTCTTCCTATGGTCCGAAGATCTTGGTGGTTAAGCAGGGTAGCTATGGTGCCCTGCTTTTTACTCCTTCCTCTGTCTTTTCTGCCCCAGCATATCCCTTGGAAGAGTTGTCTGATCCCACTGGCGCAGGGGACTGTTTTGCAGGTGGATTTGTGGGATATCTGGCAAAATCTCAAGATACTACTGAGGACAAGCTTCGCAAAGCTGTTATTTATGGTAGCGTTATGGCTTCTTTTAATGTTGAGGATTTCAGTCTGGGCAGGTTAAAGACCTTAACCATTGATGAAATTGAAAAGAGGTTTGAATCCTTTAAGAAGTTGACCCAGTTTTAAAAAGAGTTTGCAGGGGACGGGGTACAGGGATCAGGAAAAACAATCAGTCCCTGACAACTGATGACTGTCAACTAACTGAATAAACCTTACAACCAATCCTTGACTTTTCCGAATCGCTTCAAAAAATAGACAAAATATGAGCAAAAGGATAATAACCCTCCTTACTGATTTTGGGGATGAAGGCGCGTATCCGGGTGTAATGAAGGGTGTTATCTTAAGTGTAAATCCTGATTGCCATATCATTGATATTAGTCATCTAGTTTCTCCTCAAAATGTAGAGGAGGCTGCTTTTTTATTGAATAATTCTTGCTCATATTTTCCAGAACGAAGTATCCATGTGGTGGTAGTAGACCCTGGTGTGGGAAGTGAGAGAAAACCGATTCTGGTTGAGACGGATAAATACTGGTTTGTTGGGCCGGATAATGGAGTTTTCAGCTTTGTGTTTTTAATGGAAGGATTTAAGAAGGTTTGGGAAATCACCAACAAAAGCTACTTTCTTCCGGAGGTAAGTTCTACATTCCATGGGAGGGATATTTTTTCCCCTGTGGCTGCACATCTCAGTTTGGGAGTGCCTGCTGGGAAGTTGGGGAAGGAGTTTAAAAAGTTTGTTGTATTAAAAGATTTAGAGCCGAAGTTGAAAGCAGGAGTTATCAAAGCTAAGGTGATATATATAGACCACTTCGGTAATCTTATTAGTAATGTTTCAAAGGATCTGTTTGGCAGATTTGTAGCAGATAAACCTTTTAAGATTTCTGTGGGTGGGAAGATGCTCCAAAAACTTTCTCTCTCTTATGCAGATGTACGGGATGGTGAGGTTTTAGCTCTGTTTGGGAGTTCCCGGTGGCTAGAAATATCAGTAAAGAACGGTAACTGCCAGAGGGAACTCGGTTTCAGAAGAGGGGCAGAGCTTGATATTATTATAGCCCAATAGAAAAAGCCCCCCCTTGAAAGTAAAGGGAGGGTTTTTCTATTAAAAAAGGTTTTTATTTTTTCGCTTATCTAGAATACTCAAGTTATCTGTTAGTTCCTAGATCCCTGCTTGCGCAGGGATGACAGACAAGGATGTAACAAATTGAAAGAACATGTCATTCCCGCCCCGTATCAAGTACGGGATAAACTCCAGCGGGAATCCAGTATTGTTAATAATTTCATCAGGGCAATCTAACTGGAGTTTTCCAAATAAGCAGACTTATTCTTTGTCTGATTTCTCAGTTACTTTTGTTAAGGCATCTTCGTAAATTACAACCTTGGATTTGGCTTTCAAATCATTCAGGAGGTTTTCAATAGCTTCATTTCTACCTTTTTGTTTCAACTTGTTTCTAATTTTGTTCGATGCCTCTTTTAAACTCTTTGTTCTTCCCTCTTTCTTATCAATTAGTTTAATAATGTTGTAGCCCTTTTTTGTAAGTATTGGATCACTAATCTCATTTTTTTTAAGGTTAAATGCGGCCTTTTCAAATTCTGAATCTTTTGACCCTTTTGCAAAAAAGGATAATACACCCCCTTTTTTCTTTGTTTTCGTGTCCTCTGAGTATTGTTTCGCCAGCGCTGAAAAATCTTCTCCAGCCTTTGCCTTAGCAAGTATTTCTTCGGCCTTTGCTTTCTTTTCATCTTTCACTTCTTTTTGTGCTTTAGGGTCAACTTTAATAAGTATATAACTGACCTTTATTTTTTCAGGTATCTTGAATTCATCTTGATGGCTGGTATAGTATTCTTCAACTACCTTATCACTCACCGTAATATTTTTATTGACTTTTTCCTCTACCAAAGCTTGCATGAGTATACCCTTGGTAAACTCGTCGATCTTATCCTTTACATCTGGTTTTTGATCAAGTTTTAATCGTATAGCCTCATCAGAGAATAAAATATTGTTGATTTGCCTATCAAGCAGTTTTTTCATCTGCTCAGGATCGTTAAACATACTCTGATAGGAAGGAGGCATCATCTTTATCCATTTATTCAAATCACCATACTTAACCTCTTTATCCCCCACCTTGGCAACTACTAAGTCATCATAAGAATCATCATTTTTCTCTTCGGCCTTAAGAGTGGAAAGAGTAAACACTAAGGTAATAGCCATAATTCCTACACTTATTAAGAGTTTTTTGTAAACCATACTTGCCTCCTTTTCATTTTGAGTTATAAAGTTCAGATAATGTGTGCTTTTTCCTATCATATTATCTTGTATTTTGCCATTACTTTTTTGAGCTTTTCCAGATTATTTTGGGACATGGGTGATAAGGGAAGCCGCATTTCAGGCGAGATTTTCCCCATCAACCCCAGTGCAGTCTTTACAGGAATGGGATTCGTCTCCAAAAACATGGCATTATTTAAGGAGAGCAGTTGATAGTGGATTTCTTTTGCCTTTGTGTGATCTCCAGATTCAAAAGCATCCCACATCGCAGCTATTTTATCTGGAACGATGTTAGCTGTTACCGAGATAACTCCTCTTCCCCCCATGGCAAGAATAGGGTAATTGGTAAAATCATCCCCGGAGAAGACGCTACATTTCTCCCCACAGAGGTAAATGATTTCACAGATCTGGCGAAGTGACCCCGAGGCTTCTTTAATTCCCACAATGGATGGAATCTCAGAGAGCTTGGCTACTGTTTCAGGTAGCATGTTAACCCCTGTTCTGCTGGGCACATTATAAAGGATGAGGGGTATATCTGTTTTAACAGCGATATTCTTATAGTGTTGATAAAGTCCTTCCTGAGTAGGTTTATTATAATATGGGGTGATGAGCAGTGCCCCATCTGCCCCTGCTTTCTGGGCATAGGTGGTGAGTTTTATAGCTTCATCAGTGCTGTTAGAACCCGTTCCTGCAATTACCGGAACCCGGTTGTTTGCTGTTTTAACGCAGATATCAACTAATTGCTCATGTTCCTTATGTGTTAAAGTTGCTGACTCGCCGGTAGTACCACATGGGACGATGGCGTCAGTGCCGCTTTTGATGTGAAATTCGATGAGATTTTGAAAACCGTCCTCATCGATTTTTCCATCTTTAAAGGGTGTGACAATAGGGATCATAGAGCCTTTGAACATAATTTGTTTCCTCCTGTCTGAAAGATTTCTGAAATTCTATAACTTTTCCATCATATCATTACTCCAGTTGTTTAATCTTCGCTTAAGCCATGTTCAGGGTTTCAGGGTAGAGTTCTCCCTCATAAATGAGATTGGCACTGCCTTCTAAGAAAACTTCTTTTAGAGTTTGATTTTCTTTGGTGAAGTGGACAGTCAACGCCTCTCCTCCCCGGGTTAGGACTGATACGGGAGATTTTACCCCCTTTTTTTCATTTGCGATTAGGGAAGAAGCCACTGCTCCCGTTCCACAGGCAAGCGTTTCATCTTCTACCCCCCTCTCATAGGTTCTGATGGCTATAGCCGAGTCGTTCTTGATACTTACAAAATTGACGTTAGTTCCTGCTGGTTTAAAGTGTTTTGAGAAACGAA
>WTBG01000351.1 GCA_013139225.1 Deltaproteobacteria bacterium | reverse complement strand
TCTGAATCGTCTCCGATGACCAATTGGATGATGGATCTCTTTGATGTATCCACCTCTGGCCAGGTGTGCTAACTTAGTTGCATCTATCGCATCGTTCTTTTGACCTGCCCGACCAATCCACCGATTCATTTTTGGATCAGTGATAATAAGTTTTTCTCCATAATCAGTACAAACCTCTAACAACCAATTTGCAAGCGTTCCCTCCTCTATGATTATCTTCCTTGGTTTCGGAATGCTCTTCACGAATTCCATTAATCCTTTGACTCCCGTATTCATCTTCTGTTTCTTGGTTTCTTGCCCTCTCTCATTGACAACCGCACAATCCAAAGTCGAAATGTGACAGTCACATCCAATATAATTCATTGGGTACCTCCTCTCTTTAAGGTTACATTGATTAGGTTCGCCTATTCAATGCATATCAAACCCTTACCCCGAGGGATACCCTTAGTTCCACATTCTCATTGTGGTTGATCCCTGTAGCCATTTTGTCAACCATACTTGCAATAAGGTGAGGAATCCCACTACTACAACTTTCAACTGGTAGTGTAACTTTTTTGATAATGTTTTTCGATCAAACTTTTTTAAAACACCTGTCAGATTAAGTCTATATTTTATTCTTCAATTATATTATATCCGCTGTCTCTTATTGCCGGTTTTAAGCCGGCATTTTTAATAACCTTTACCATCGTTTCCTTGGAAGAGGTGTGGGTTGTCCCGGTTGCTTTCACTACTAACTCTTCCATCAAAATACCCCCCATATCGCTTGCCCCCATTCTCAGAGCCATTTCAGAAAGTTCAAAACCTTCAGTAACCCAGCCGGCATGGATGTGGTCGATATTGTCCAGTACAATCCTTGAGATGGCTACTGTTTTAATATAGTCTTCGCCTGTTGTTTCCTCGACATTCAGGCGCGTTTGAGGCTTTGAGAATGTCCAGGGTATGAAAGCACGGAACACACCTGTTTTGTCCTGGAGATTACGTATAATGAAAAGGTGCTCAATTCTATCTGCAAAAGACTCTCCCATGCCAAAGGTCATAGTGGCTGTTGAGCGCATTCCGGCTTTATGTATGTTCTCCATCACTTCCACCCACTCTGCGGTTTTTAACTTATGGGGACTTACCTTTTTGCGGTGTTCATCCACAAGTATTTCCGCAGCACCTGGTAGGGACATAAGCCCTGCCTTTTTCAGTTCAAGGACGATTTCAAAAACAGATCTTCTTTCAAGTTTAGATAAGTAATTAATTTCTGCAGGAGAAAGGGAGTGGATGCATATGGCAGGGTATCGTTCTTTTATAGTAGAAAATAATCTGGTGTAGAATTTCAAGTTGCATTTATCATTTAACCCTCCCTGAATCATTACCCGGGTACCACCTATTTCTTGGAGCTGACCAACCTTTTCCAGAATTTCATCAATAGTCAGGATAAAGGAATCAGGGTCATTTTCTTCCCTGTAGAATGCGCAGAAATTACATTTTGCAGAACATATATTGGTAGTGTTGATGTTTCTATCTATTATGAAGCAGGCATAATCGGCACGACTTCCAAGCACCTTTTTTTTGGTTTCGTCGGCTCTTTTAGCCAGGGCATAAATGTCATTCTGAAATAGAATAAGGGCTTCTTTTTTTGCCACCCTGTTTTTCTTAACAGCTTCCATTAATAGAACCTTAAGTTTTCAGCTTTTTGAATCAGGCCACACTTATAAAGCATTCGAAAGTAATAGTTTAAGCCTTCCTTAAATTCATTGGTAAAGTTGTATTTGAGGTTATGAAAGTATTCCATGAAATTAATGGAGAGTGTGGAATTTAGCCTTGCAAAATCTGCAATTTCCTCTGGTCGTGCTTTAAAGATATCATAAGATTCATTGAACTTTTCAAATACTGCTGCAAGCTCGTTTTTATATGTTTTTGCGGACTGAGTGTTTATAGCAATTATGGCAAACACGACGGGATAACCGGTCCTTTCCGTCCACAGATTTCCTATGTCGTAGACTTTGTATGTGCCCTTGTCAATAAATTTTAAGGCTTCATCGCCTATAATAAGAACAGCATCATTTGTCTTTAAAGAGACCTCGAAATCGTCATTAAAAGGCACGCGGTTAAATTCGTTAGAAAAACCATAGAATTCCCTGAGTATAATTTTTAATAAATTAATGCTGGTTGCACTTGAGGTGGTAAGACCTATTTTTGCACCATCCAGGTTTTCAACATCTTTTTTTGAAATAAGAAGTACTGAATTGACATATCCTGTCGATGCGAGGCAAAAATCTTTATAGATGAGATAGTTCTCTGATGCTGCCGCATATTCGTAAGACGAAATGAGAGAAACATCAAGATCCCCTTTCCTCATCAGAGCGTTAAGCCTCGTGGGAATGTCAGATACAAGGTCAAAGGGGAGGTTTTTCCGTTCCTTTAAAATGGTATAAAAAATGGGATAGCTGTTGATGTATTTTATGTGGCCGAGTTTTATTCTATTCATATTGATTTTCAGCCTTGCCGTTTTTAACCGCAGAGAACGCTAAGGGCGCAGAGCAAAATTAATTTGTTTTTAATGGTTATTGGTTTTACTCAGCAAGAAATTGGCAATGCATGATTTCTGCTTAGGTTATCTCAATTTTTATGAGATTGCTTCGTCGTCCGCCAGATGTAGACTACCCGCAATGGCAAGGGAAATATCATTGCGAACGTAGTGAAGCAATCTTTTTATTTTGCTGAGTTAACTCAATAGTCATTTTATTTTTGTGTCTTCTTCTCTGCGTACTCCGCGATCTCTGCGGTGAACAGTTATTACTCTGTAATTTGAGTCCACCTCGTATGGTATGAGTTGCATGGTTTTTATCTGGCGAATGAGTTTAGCTTTTGAAGAGACGCTGTAACTTGAACCTGCTGCGTGCACAATACGCTCATCAAATGATGTAGCTCCCATGTCATCAGCGCCGAAGCGCAAAACCACAGTAGAAAATTTAATACCCAAATACATCCAGAGCGCCTTTATATGCTCGAAATTATCGAGGATTAATCTACTTGCTGCATAAACCTTCAAGATTTCAGCTGCACTGCTTATCTTCTCCAAGTGGCTAAATTTAGTGTTTTCGGGGTGGAAAAGTAGTGGAACAAAGGATTTAAACCCGTGAGTTTGATCCTGTAATTCACGAAGTTTTAACATATGCTCTACCCTGTCAGAATACGTTTCAATATGACCCCATAGCATGGTTGCATTTGTTCTTATCCCTGCCCTGTGAGCTGCTCCACTTACTTCAAGCCATCTCTCCCCGGAGATTTTCAAGGGTGTTATTTTCTTTCTTACCTTATCATTGAAAATTTCTGCTCCACCACCTGGAATGCTTCCCAACCCTGAGGTCTTAAGCTCTGAGAAAAGCTGATCAAGCGGTATTTTCTCCTTTTGGCTAAGAAAATCACATTCTGTTGCAGTGAGGGCATTTATGTTGATTGAAGGGTCTATCTTTTTTATATTGGAAAACATTTCCTTGAAATAATTCAGGCTGATTCTGTCATTCAGCCCGCCTACTATATGAATTTCCGAGACATCATGCTGAGCAGCTTTTTTTACTTTTTCTATAATCTCTTCCTGGGATAAAAAATATGCATTTTCTGAACCTTCATCTGTCGAGAAGGCGCAAATGGGACACCTTAGTTTGCATATGTTGGTATGATTGATGTTGAGGCTTGTGCCAAAATAGACTCTATTAGCATGTATGTTTTCTTTGGTGTTATTAGCAATTTTCCCCAGCTCAAAGAGGTCTTGAGTATTAAAAAGAGAAAGCGAATCATCAAAATTGAGTCTTTCACCAGCCGCTACCTTTTCTTTTATTTTTTGTAGATTAGGGTCCATTATATTTCTTTCCGATTAACCACAGAGTTCACAGAAAAATAGAAGAGGTTAAAGATTTATTGTGATTTTCCTCTGTGGTTTCTGTGGTTCTAAACGAATTAGATTTCTTTATCTAGAAGATGAAGTTTAAAAGAAATGCCAGGAATACGGTAAGAGAAATATTTCTGTTGGCGTTGAAAAAGGCGACGCTAACTCTGGTCAGATTTTTTTCTGAGACGAGTGTGTGTTGCCAGACAAAAAAACAGCAAACCACAAGCAGGCATAGCCAGTAGAGAATATTAGCATTAACCATAATGCCT
>WTBG01000045.1 GCA_013139225.1 Deltaproteobacteria bacterium | reverse complement strand
CCTCATTAGTTGCTCCTGCCATTACCTCTTTAGCAGGGCTGAAGCTTAAAACTGCGACCAGGAAAATGGCTGCCGGTTTGCGATACGCTCGAAGTCAAGCAGTTACAACCGGCAGTGAATACCAGGTCATTTTTGATATGGGAAAAGGGGAAATGATTGTCGAACCTCTTAAGGAAGAGGAGAAACCTTATAGTTATAGTGATGATTATGAAGCTGGTGAGGAGGAAGAAGAAGAGGATGTTTCAGCTAAGAGGATGAAAAAACGGAAATCCTACACGATACCAAAGGAAGTTAGACTGGCAAGAGTAGTTATAGATGGTGAGGAGATTACTGAGGACCAGGCATGGATAGATTTTTATCCTAATGGCAGTTGCTCCGGCGGAGAGATTTTTCTAATGGATGAAAAGGAAAGGGAATACAGGATAGCACTCGAATTTATCACCGGGGTAGTAAAAATAACTGAAGTAGAGGAAACCTAAGATGTTTAGTGTGTCTACGCAGAAGGGATTTACTCTTTTAGAGATTCTTCTGGCTATTTCCATACTGGGTGTTGCTACAACTGCTATAATGCAACAATTTTCGGCTGGGTTGCGTATATCAAGAACTTCCCAAACCGATACTACTGCTACCATATATGCCAAACATAAGCTTGAAGAGCTTCAGGTTGAAGAAGAGATGAAGGAAAAAGAAGAGACCGGGAGTTTTGAAGATGGTTACCACTTTCGGGTTAGCATAATGCCTTATGAAGAGTATATGGAAGGTGAAGAAGATGAAGATCTTTTTGAACATCTTCCCCTGGAGATGTACCTTTTGGAGTCAGTTGTGTGGTGGGAAGAGGGTGAGAAGGAAAAGAGTATAACATTGTCAACGCTCAAGACAGTCAAGAAGAAGAAAGGATTATAGAACCGACAGGGTTTAGGGAAATGAAAATTGCAAAAAGACTTGCAGGTTTAATAAAATGTTGCGGGTTGCGAGTTTCGTGTTGTATTAGCTTAGATGCTTGCAAACCTAACTTTAAATTAATAGATTACAAGTATAAATCTGGTCAAAATGAAGATGCGGTTAGACTTATCAACTAAAAAAGAGGCACCAACAAAAATACATCTTGGACGTTTTCCCCTGCACCCTGCACCCTGCACCCTGAACCCTGAAAAGGGGTTTACTTTACTAGAGCTTCTTGTATCTATTGCTATCCTATCCATGGTTCTGGTAATGATTTATGGAACACTTAGCATGGGCTCCAGGGCTTGGGAGAAAGGTGAAGAAGACATTGAAAAGGTCCAGAGGATGCGAGTTGTTATGAACCTCCTGAGCAGAGAGATTAAATCAACCTTCCCTTATAAGATAACTCCCAGTGAGCTTGATACCCATAAAGAATTTTATGCCTTTGAAGGAAAGAAAGATTCAGTAAGTTTCGTCTCCACTATTCCTCTTAAAGGAGGAAGAAGAGGGTTGTCCTGGCTATCTTTTTGGGTGGAAAGTGAGGAAGGGTTAGTAGTAGTAGAAAGGGATGCCTTAAGATCTGATATTTTCAAAGAAAGAGACTCCATTGACAAAGATGAAATAGAAGTTCTGGATTCAAACGTAACCAGTATGGAGTTGGAATACTATGAATTAAAAAGTGGGAAGGAAGAAGGGGAAGGGGAGGGAGAGTGGAAAGAACACTGGGATGCTGAGAAAGAGGGAACTCTGCCACATGCTGTTAAGATTGAATTGACTTTTGAGGAAGAGGGAAGAAGGGAAGGAGATGAGGGAGAGATTTACTATAGAGAGCTGATTATTCCCCTTATGATTCATGTTAAAAAGATAAGGGGAAGGAGGGGGAGGAGGAGTGATCTGGATTGAAAACAGAATTTCTTAGTTTTCTTAGCTTCCTTCGTGAGCTTCGTGGTTCCCAAAAGGCAGAAAGGGGCATTGCCCTGATGCTGGTGCTTTGGGTTTTGACCTTGCTTTCGATAATGGTTTTTGAATTTTGTTATACCATGAGGATAGAAGCCACTATCACAAAAAATTTTAAAGAGGGGGAACGCTCTTATTTCATTGCACAGGCGGGTATCAATCGTGCGATTATTGAGATAGTCAAGACGAAAAGTGCTGTGAAAAAGTTTAAGGGAAGCAAAGAATCAATGGTTAAGGATGAGGAGAAGTATGTAGACGAAGAGGAAGAGGGATCTGAGGAATGGAAGCCCAGGGAAGAGCCGTATACATTTCCATTTCAAGGTGGAGAATGTGAAGTTAAAATTGGTGATGAAGGAAGTAAAATCAATCTCAATTGGATTGCAAAAAAAGCTAAGAGTAATAGAAAACTTCTGACCGATATCCTTGAAAATAGTTGTGGGCTGGAAGGAGAGGAACGGGATGTTATTGTAGACTCGATTATTGATTGGGTGGATAAAGACCATAACCATTTGATAAATGGCGCAGAAGATGAATATTATGAGTCTTTAGAAGACCCTTATGAAAGCAGAGACGGGAATTTTGTAGTAACTGAGGAGTTGCTGCTGGTTAGAGGAGTTACTGAAGAAATTTATTATGGTAGAAATTTATCTTCCAGAGAACGTGATGAATTAATAGAAGAGGAAGGCGCTTCTCCTATAAAAGAATTAGAGCAGGGTTTGGAAGAGGATGAAGAAAGGAGCATAGGTGAAGGTCTCTCAGAATTATTTACTGTGTTTTCCAATAGGAACTCTCTTAAGATTAATATTAATGATGCTCCTTATGGCCTCTTAATGAGTGTATCGGGGATGACTGACGATGTGGCACGAAGGATAATTGAACTCAGGCGTGAAGAGGAGTTTGAGAACATACGTGATGCCAGGTTAATGGAGTTGCCCAACTATAATCAAATAACACCACAGATTACAGTTGATTCTACTGATTATTATAAGATTGAGGCACGTGGCAGGATTGATGACAGTTCTGTTGCAAGAACAATTTCTGCTGTTGTTAAGATTACTCCGAAGAAAAAGGACAAGTATAAAGTAGTATATTGGCAGGAAGGAGTGTAACTGGTGAGGGTGTAGGGGGCAGGGCGAGTAAGTAAATGAATAGAGGAACTCAACTGAACCCTGTTCCCTGAACGCTGAACCCTGGATTTATTATGGATAGCATTGGACTGACAGTAAACGATAACCGGGTGGTAATGGTATTGCTGAAAAAAGGACTTACGGGTGATCCCTTTCTGGAGAATTTTCGCCTGGTGTCTCTAGAAGAAGTGAACCCTGAGGACAGAGAGGAAATCTTACTTAGTAATCTCGAAGGGTTTATAGATCAAAACAAAGGTGACCGCGACAATCTTTTCATTAGCATCCCTGGCAATAAAGTGATTTTCAAAAGACTCTCTCTTCCTTCGCCTACTGAAGAAAACCTGAAAGAAGTACTGGGCTTTGAGATGGATCGTTATACACCATTTACTCTTGAGGATGTCTATTTTGACTTTAAAATAGTTAAACGAGATGAGGAGAGGAATCTTATTGATGTTTTACTCATGGTGGTGAAGAAGGAAGTCGTCGAATACTACCTTAAATTGCTTCAGAGGATAAACATCAAGGTGAGGGGGATTGAGGTAACTTCTACAGCTCTCTACAACGCTATTGTAAAGAAGGGTCAAGGCAGAAAAAATGGATTGGATAAGGGATGGGTTATCAAAAGCAGCGAGTGGTTGAAAGCGCGTAGTTGGGGTAAGAAGCTGGTAGCACCATTGGATCGTTTTATTAGCAAAGGAGGGAGTGAGGAAACACTTGCAGAAGATAGTACAAGATTTTTAGTTCATATTGCTGATAACGGTTGTGAATTAGGGGTGGTAAGAGATAATGCCCTGATTTACTCCAGAAGTTTTGATTGGTCCCGGAAAGGTAGAGAGGCGGT
>WTBG01000309.1 GCA_013139225.1 Deltaproteobacteria bacterium | reverse complement strand
GGTCCTGAAGGATCCTGATATATCGCGGTAGGGGAAAATGAGTATATCGAATAATAATCGCTGCACCATTCTGCCACATTGCCACCAAGATCATAGAGCCCGAGTGCATTGGCCTTAAATGATGCTGCAGGAGCTGTAACTGGGTAACCATCATTGTATTTCTCTAAGTAAGCCGGTAACAGGTCTTTGGCAGATATATCAGCAATATTCAAGGTTTTTGATTTTGGTGGAAAGGTATCTCCCCAGGGATAAACCAAGGAAGCTTTATTTTGTGCAAAACGAACGCAATACTCCCATTCTGCCTCTGTCGGCAGCCGGTAGCCTGTTGGAAACGGCTCCCGAGCGAGCAGCTTCCCTCCCCGTTTCATATAGACAGGTGGTAGTTTTTCCTTTTCACTTAACCAGTTGCAAAACAAAGCGGCCTGCTCCCAGCTTACCTGGAGCGCAGGCTGTTTCTCACGGTTTAAGCTGTTACCTTTGAAAACACCAGAATTATGCTCGGCAAGATATTGTCGGAATTCTCTATTGGTAACTTCCCTTACACCCATATAAAAAGGTTGTTTAAGTATAACCTTCCGCAAGGTCTCGTTAGACCTGCGCCCCTGTTCTCGGCGTGAAGATCCCATGGTAAAGGAAGTGGGGTGGATCAATGTCAGCGGATACCCGTTAAAGGCTTCGATTATACCCGGTGTAGTCTCTCTGGTAGACATCTTTTTTTCTAGAGAGACTTTCAATTCCTGGGGAAAGCCGGGCCGAGGTGTAATCTTTGCCTGATAAGGTTCATAACCATCTTTCACTATTTTCAATCTATGTGCTGTTGCAATGAGGCTTAATCTTTGAGGAACGGTTCCCAGTGACTTTCCGTCAATAAAAAGTTCAGCACCTTCAGGTATTACTGTAAGATGCAAAATCCCTTTGCGGGATACCAATTCCAGATCAAGCTTTTTAATCCCGGCAGAGGTTACTGTCACTCTACGCTCAACTTTTTCATAACCTGCTTTCGATACTCGAACGAGATGATCGGTATCCGGCTGAAGGGGAATCTCTATCGGAGTCTGCCCGACAAAAGTTTCACCTACTGTGACGTTCGCTCCGGGAGGTTTGGTTTGCAACACAAGGGTTCCGTCTGCAGGCTTAAGTTGGATACGATCAAAATTCTGGGGTTTGCCTGGTTCAACTTTCAACTGTGTATGCCAAGTCTTGAAACTCTCTGCACCAATTTTTATTTCATGGGTGCCTGCTGAAAGCTTCAGACTTAAGGGGGTTTCCCCCATATGGATACCATCAACATAGACATTAGCGCCATGAGGAAGTGCATTTATCTTTATCTCTGCCCATCCAGGCACCAGCAAAAAGTCAAACGATTGTAATATACCCATCCCCTCAATCTTCAATTGAGCTTCTAAATCTTGATAGCTATCAGCTTTGATGACCAGTTGTCTAAGACCCGGTTTTACTTCAATCGCCGATATAGGTGTAACGCCTATATCTTCACCATCAAGAAATACTGTGGCACCTTTAATGCCCAAAGGCGGTTGATCCTTTTTGTGTGCAGTCAGGGTTAGCCGACCAGGAAGTTTTTCCATTACGATAGTGAGCTTTTGACTTTTTTCATCTGAGACTTTAAAAGGCTGTTCAATTCGGTGATATCCTTGTTTTAAAGCTTTCAGAATATAGTTCCCGGGTCTAAGCAGATGGTAGTTGCCAAATCGTGGTGTAAGGAAGCCACCTTTGATGGAAATCCGCTCGGGCTCGGGATCGATCTGTATCACCACCTGCTTGGCTGTAAAGACGAACCAAGCCGAGTAAGAAAGGAAGACAAAGATTATTCCAAGCGTAATCCATAGGATCTTTTTCAACCGGGATGACAGCTTCGGCTGATGACGGTAGTGGTTTGGACGGAACGGTACCGGTTCTATCACCTGTTCCCGTGGAGCATCGGCAGGTGGTGGAGGGGTCTTGTGTTTCATATTTTTTCACCACATTTTACAATAATGCGCATTGGGCCCTGTCCGGTCTTGACTGAAATTTTTTGTCTCACATCCTTAAACCCGTCTCTGGCCCCCACTATAGTGTAAGTTCCGGGTCGCAGGTTCAGTTCTCGGATATAGAAGCTTCCAAATTTCCCCACCTTATATATAACGACTTCTGTCACACCATCAGACTCTAAGGTCACTGGTACCGGTATCTGAGCTAATTTAACCAGTTCATCCAATCTTTTCAACCGCTCATTAAAACGGGGACCTTTCGATTCAATTTTTTCAGCTTTCTTGACTAGTTCAATCGCTTTATTAAGGTTATGATCAGATTCTAAAACATCTGGCTTTTCTAAATAATAATTCATACTCTTTTCAAGCTGGTTGCGCTTTATGGAACGCTCTTTGCCTTGAATGGCAAACTGAATCGAGTTGTCTATTTTTAAAACCGCCTGGTATGACGCCAGGGACTTCTCCCAATTTTCAGCGTCCTCTGCTGCTAACGCTTTCTTCCGTAGATCTTCAATATGAGATAACCGAATGGACGCATCCACCTGTGCCAGCGCATCTTTAACCTCATGCGAATCCGGTTTAAAAGACTGCGCTTTAA
>WTBG01000166.1 GCA_013139225.1 Deltaproteobacteria bacterium | reverse complement strand
ATCTTATGGTGGTATCCGGGTTGGGTGAGTTCATAGAAGGAAGTAGAGTGAAAGTGGTTGATAGCAAGTGAAAATAATGGAGGAATGGAGTGGTGGAGTGAATACGATTGCAGATTTTGGATTGTGGATTGTGGATTGGAAAAGATGAACGTTCAACATCGAACGTCCAACATTGAACTTCCAATCAAAAACCCTGCTTTGTTTTTCATTCAACGTTCGATGTTGGAAGTTGAATGTTCGATGTTCGTCTTTTTTTTAAAAATAATGGGTGCGGATTGTGGCCCGCCCTGGTGCGACTCCTCGGTGGGATGCTCGACAACGGATAAATCAGGTCTGGGCCAGGGATTTCGGAGTTGATTTAAATGTTGCGGGTTACGCGTTTCGTGTTACGGGTTCAAAAAATATTCTTTCTTCTTAACCCGCAACTCGTAACCCGTAACGGATTCCTTATTTGTCAGTATTCCACCAGAGAGGATAAACTAAGAGTTGTAAAAACCTCTTTTGATTCCAATAAACTGTAAAAATTCTGAGGCGTTATGTTCTTATCTGACATTTCAATCAAGAAGCCTGTTTTTGCTACAATGATGATTGCAGCGCTTATACTATTTGGTTTGATAAGTCGTCAGCGGATGGGCGTTGACCTCTATCCGGACATCGATTTCCCTATCGTTACTGTGACGGCAAGATTGGAAGGGGCAAGTCCGGAGGTTATCGAAACGGAGGTAACGGACCCCCTTGAAGATGCGGTTAGTACCGTTGAAGGGGTGCGGCATATCACCTCTCACAGCAGTCAAGGTACATCCCAGGTGGTCACAGAATTCGAATTGGAAACAAACATTGATGTGGCCGCTCAGGATGTCCGTGACAAAATTTCTCGCACGCGTTATATGCTCCCCAAAGAAATGGACCCTCCCATTGTCAGTAAAGTGGATATCAGTGCTCGTCCCATCATGTGGTTGGGAATAACCGGCAGTATGGGCAAACTGGAACTGAGCATGATAGCGGATGATATCATTAAACCCATGATAGAAACAGTTCCTGGTGTAGGAAATGTTTTCCTCCCTGGTTTGAGGAAACGGGAAGTCAGGATTTGGCTGGATGCTCGAAAAATGGAGGCTTATCATGTTACTGCTGATGATGTAAAGCAGGCTCTTATAACTAAAAATGTAGAAATTCCAGCGGGGATGATTGAAAATCCGGTAAGAGAGTTGACCGTAAAGACCATGGGCGAATTTGGGAGTGTGGGTGAGTTTAACAACTTAATTATTTCCTTTCGGGAGGGGGCACCGGTCAGGCTCTCTGATGTTGGTTTTGCCGAGGATGGAATGGAGGACAAACGGTCTTTGGCCCGTTTTCAGGGAGAGCAGGCGATCGGCATGGGCATTGTTCCTCGTTCGGGGGCTAATAATGTGGCAGTAGCCAATAGCGTTAAAAAGAAAATAAAAAAAATCATCAAACTGGTTCCTCAGGTAAAGATTAGAAGCTGCTTTGATTCTTCCACGTTTATTAAACAGTCTATTTCAGATGTTCAGTTTGATCTGCTCTATGGTGCTTTTTTGGCAGCTCTGGTGGTTTTTCTTTTTCTGAGAACGTTCAAAGCCACACTGATTATCGCATTGGCCATCCCAACTTCTCTGATTGGTTCTTTTTGGGTAATGAATATCCTGGGATTTACCATCAACAGTATGACCATGCTTGCCCTCTCTCTTTGCGTAGGATTGGTGGTTGATGATGCCATTGTGGTTCTGGAAAATATTTTCCGTCATGCTGAAATGGGAAAGAGTTCAATCAAAGCATCGCAAGAAGGAACCAGTGAGATTGCCTTTGCTGCAATTGCCGCTACCTTAACGATTGTGGCCGTCTTTGTGCCTGTGGCCTTTATTAAAGGGATGATTGGTAGATTTTATTTTCAATTTGGTATCTCGGTAGCGGCTGCGGTCCTGATCTCTCTTTTTATTGCACTGACCCTGACCCCTATGCTCTGTTCCCGTTATCTTTCCATGACTAGAAAACACGGGAAGATTTATGAGATGTTAGAAAATGCATTTCTAAGCATTGAACGATCTTACAGCAAGGCGCTTTCTAAAATCTGCCTGCGGGGTTTCTGGTATCGTTTCTGGTTCGCCCTTGTCAGTACTGTATTAACATTTACAGTGAGCGCTCTCTTTTTTGGCATGCTTAAAAAGGAGCTCATTACCTCAGGGGATCAGAGTGATTTCTTTATCCAGTTTAAAACACCCGTTGGCTCTTCACTGGAACTTACTGATAGAAAAATGGCTCAGATGGAAGCTGTTATGAGAAGTTTCCCTGAAGTGAGTTCAGTATTTGCTGCATTGGGAGGTTTTCAACGTGACGAGTCCAATCGGGGGATGCTTTTTATTCAATTGGTTGATCCTTCAAAAAGGGAGATGACGCAGCAAGAGATAATGGCAGCCGTTCGCAGGAAGTTTGCAGAAATACCGGGCCTTTTGGCTAATGTGCAGGATATTTCTATTGGAGGTGTGCATGGTGAGAGGGATTCTCCCCTGCAATTTGATATAAAGGGGCACAACCTTATGGAACTCTACAGGGTATCTGAAGGTGTGGTTAAAAAGATAAGGGAGATTCCTGGGATTGTTGATGTTGATACAGGAATGGAGCTCACCAAGCCTGAAGTTCGCATATATATCGACCGCGATCGAGCAGGTGATCTGGGTGTGGATGTCCGCACAATTGCCTCAGCCGTCAATACCCTCATCGGCGGAGAAGATGTGGGGAAATACAAGGAAGGGGGTAAGAGTTATGATGTTCGTGTCCGTTTAGTCCCAGACCAGAGAGAAAAGCCGGAGGATATTTCTCGTTTGCTAATTAAAACGAGTAATGGGGAATTAATTCGATTGAACAATGTGGTGCGAATAGAAGAAGCGGTAGGCCCGGATGTGATTAACAGAAAAGATCGGATGCGCAGTGTGACCATTTATGGGAACCTGGAAGAAAAGACTTTGGGAGAGGCCTTAAAAGAGAGCAAAGAAGTAGCCCACACGATTATTCCAGAGGGATATACCTTAACTGAAAGTGGCCAGGCAGAGACTATGAAAGAGGCCATCGCATCTCTCATTTTTGCCTTTCTGCTGGCCATTGTCATTACCTATATGGTTTTGTCTTCTCAATTCGAGAGTTTTATTCACCCCCTTACTATTATGCTTGCGCTCCCTTTGAGTTTTATTGGAGCACTGGGATTTTTGTTGCTTACCGGAAACACACTTAATGTGATGAGCTATATTGGGATGATCATGCTCATGGGCATTGTTACCAAGAACTCTATCCTTCTGGTGGATTATACCAATACCCTGCGATTGAGAGGAAAGCCCAGGGATGAAGCGGTGCTTGAGGCTGCTCCCGTAAGACTACGCCCCATCTTGATGACCGCTGTCTCTACCATTGCCGGCGTTCTCCCCGTTGCTCTCGGGTTTGGAGCAGGTGGAGAGTCCAGAGCTCCCATGGCAATCGCTACCGCTGGGGGCATGGCCACTTCTACGTTGCTTACCTTATTCATTGTTCCTGTAGTGTATATGTTGCTTGATGATATCGTTCAAAAGTTTAAGAAAAGGGGATAGCTTTTGCAAGTCGGTGTTCTGCGGTTCAAAACAGATTCGCATGCTTGAATTTTTTCAAAAGGCTAAAGTGTTATAAAAAACATTATTTTCCAGTAAGTTAGGTAAATAATTCCGAGAGTAAAATATTTATTATAAAAATGGTTGACAAATAACTTCTGCTGATATAAATAGTTTTAGTTTCTAAATATTAAAAACTCAAATCATTTAGTAAACCAATGGGAAAAACTGCTGCACATCAAAGCATGGTGATTAATCCTCCTGGTAAAGGAGATTGGGATACAATTCTCCAAAGGATCATGACTTCCTATAATGACATTTCCAAAGCCATCAATCCAAAAGGGCTTCTTAAGATTAATCTTACCTCCGCTCAAATCAAATTACTTACCTGCTTCAGTAACAAAGCCGAGCTTACCATGACAGAGTTGAGTAACAACCTTGCTGTCAGTATGCCTACTATGACTGCGATGGTTGATCGTCTGGTTAACAGCAAAATGGTAGAGCGAGAACGAGATAATATAGATCGCAGAGTGGTGAGA
>WTBG01000115.1 GCA_013139225.1 Deltaproteobacteria bacterium | reverse complement strand
AGTCCAATAAGACGTGCCATGGCATAGGGGGAAGAGCAATCTATTCTAATTTTCCCATCTTTGTCGACGGTCATGAAACTAAATGTGGGATCAGCTATTCCGTTTACAACATCAATATTTAGTCCGTAGAGTTCAGCAATCGGTTCCCAAAAAGCCAGTCCTGCGCCTCCCAATGCATCTGCGCCAATCTTAAGACCAGCAGATCGTACAGCGTCCAGATCTATTATATTTTTAAGATCTGTAACATAGGGCTCAATATAATTATGGATATGCGTTGTACTGGCCCGGATAGCCTTTTCATAAGGAATTCTTTTTATACCCTTGTTGTTGGATTTGAGAAGGTTATTAGCTTTTTCTTCAATCCATTGTGTGGTTTTAGTATCAGCAGGACCGCCCTTAGGAGGGTTGTATTTTATGCCACCATTATCGGGAGGATTATGAGATGGAGTAATAACTATCCCATCAGCTAAATCAGCTTTTCTTCCTCTATTGTAAGTAAGGATAGCGTGGGAAATAACCGGGGTGGGTGCGTAACCTGACTCCTTTTGTATCATTACATCAGTGTTATGAGCTGACAACACTTCAAGAGCAGTTGCATGAGCTGGTTCTGATAAGGCGTGAGTATCCATCCCAAGGAAGAGGGGGCCTGATATGCCATTTTCTTTTCTGTAACAACAGATTGCTTGGGTTATAGCCAGGATGTGGTCTTCCGTAAAACTGTTTTTAAAGGAAGATCCTCTATGCCCTGAAGTTCCAAACGCTACCTGTTGTGTAGTATCTGAAACGTCAGGATGTCTGGTATAGTAAGAGCTTATTAACCTTGGAATATTAACTAGCATGGATCGGGGGGCTTTCTTTCCTGCTAAAGTATGTACTGCCATTACAGATATCTCCTGAAAAGTGCTAAATTGTCAAGATCCACAAGATTTCGACAATTGATAACATTGCGAAAAACGTGTTTAGAAAAATTAACTGCAATTAGAATTAACAATTTTTATTGGGGTTGTAAAGGAAAGTTTTCTGTTGAGGAGAAATGGAATATTATCTAAAACAAATTTCTAATGTGAATATATTAACGGGAAGATATTGTGATTTTATTGCTACGATCTTCTGCGATTTACCAGATAGTTCGATCCATTCAGCTTTTTTACTGCTTTTTTCAATTCACCGGCTTTGGCGGACACTTCTGCCGGGTGGTCAATCCTGGTAATGTTCAAATCAATCACCGCTATAGATAAGGAAAGCAGGGGGAAACGTTGCACATTTCCTTTGCGATCCTTGCTTTCAATATAACCGCGCACTCGATCTTCATCATTGATGAGGGTGGGAATAACCAGGTCAAAGTTCTGAATGATTTGTTCGCAGCATTCCTTGGTAAGATGAGATGGAATGATAAAAAAGAAGTCATCCCCACCTACATGTCCTACAAAACTATCTGCATGTATTTTGCGTGTAACATTAGTGATAATGCGAGCGGTCATTCTGATTGCTTCGTCACCTCTGGCAAATCCATAGCGGTCATTGAAAGCCTTAAAATTATCCAGGTCCAGGTAACACAGAGCAGATTTATTTTTTTGCTGGACTGTATTTTGAATAGTAGCCATGATAGTGTAGTTGCCTGGCAGGCGTGTTAGAGGATTGGCATCCAGGTTAGAGCTGGCATAGGATTCTCTGAGCTGTACACGGAGCAGAACTTCTTTTTTGTGGGCCGGATATAGAAGAAAATCATCGCATGAGAGATCTGAAAGTGACAAAAGAGAAGTAAGCGTTTCTTCACTTGTTAAGAGTATTAAAGGGAGGTGTTTATAAACGGAATCATTTTTTATTCGGGTCATGAATTCTTTCCATCCGGGAGTTTTAGTAGATACTACCATGAGATCGGGTGGTTCATTATAGATGTGGGCAAAAGCGGCGTTAGCGTCTGAATAGTCGTATACGAAGTAACCTTTGTCAGACAATATTTGTCTGATCTGGTCATACGCAAAATCGTCTTCATGAAGGCATAAGATTCTTTTTTCAGTAGCAACTTGTTTCAATTTATTTCTTTAGGTGCAAGACGTTTTAGACTTTCAAACTCAGGTACAATTCCTTCTATGAGTTTTCGTATTTGTTTCAGGGTAAGTGGTACTTGTTTTTCAATGATAGGATCAGGTGTTTCCAGAGGAAGATCATCTTCTGCTCCTCCTCCCATACTTCTAACCAGTATATCTGCCATAGTCACGACTGCCACACGCATATGATATTCTTTTGGAGCAGCAGGCATGTGATGATAGCCGATAGGAATGGTGAGCTTTTTAGGTAATTTCCACTCTTCACAAATCCACAGGCCAATATTGGCATGGTCAAAACCCAGAATTTCACCCTCAGTCTGCCAAATAGGTTGTTTTGCTTTTTTTGCCTGGTTAATGACTGTTCGGTATTCTTCAGAAGCCTCAACATGAAGAATAACTTTGCCAATGTCATGCAGGAGACCAGCTACTGCAAACTCTTCTATGTCTGGGAGAGACAATTCCCTGGCAATAGCTCTGCTCGCTAAGGAAACAGTTACCGAATGATGCCATAGCGGGTAGGCTTCAGGAGAGAGATTTTCAAAAATGTTGGAGCTAATTATCAGTCCTTTTAGTGCATCATACCCCAGTAGTACCAGTGCATTGGTGACAGTACTGATTCTCCCTGGAAATCCATAGAATGCAGAGTTGACCAGTTTTAAGATTTTGCTCGTAAGCATTTGATCTTTGCTCAGTTCTTTCCCAAAAGCAGCCATGGAAGTTTTCGGGTCTTTGAGCATTCTGGTAAATTTATCCAGTAAGTTAGGAAGTGTGGGAAGATTGGACAGTTGTTCAACCTTTTTGCGAAAAGAGATTTTGTCTAAAATGACTTCCTTTTCCATTTTCATGATGATCCTTTGTGAGATTCCAGGTGTCCTAACAACGCTATTTTTATTTTCCCTAACAGGGAATTTGAGTTATATGATGCAACAAAGCGTTTCTCTATTTTTTCTTTAAGAGCGAGATATTCTTCTTGAGACATTTCTTTGTTGCTTTCAATGCATATGCTGTCTATCTCCATCTGTAAGAAACGATCTATGAGATCTTCCGTCAGAGGTGTTCCTTCAGCGCATAGAGTCATATCCTTATCGTTTGTTATAGCTTTGGCTAGCAGCATTCCTGGTTTGACATCTGTTATAGGTATGTTTTCTTTCATAGTAGAATCTCACCTGCCTGGTTTGTAGTTAAACCCAGAATTTGCAGTAGCCATCTACTGCGGCTTGCCCGGCTCAGGACTTTAAGGCGTAGCCGTAAGTCATGTATATTATATCAAATTAATCTACCGGAAAGCACTTTAGTGCTTTCAACTCCTTGCTGCAACACTTGTTGTGTGCTTTGAAACCCCCGTGTTTCTCACGGGGTCGCAAAGGGAAACTATCGGCACTTTCGTGCCTCTTTTGTTTCACCCTCCGGATGAAACAAAACTACCCGTTGCACGTGTAGTTGTTTGCGACACGATTTTACTCCTCAACATATTTATGAATATGCCTTCGTCGTAAAATCGCTCCAACTGCGCGTTTCGCTATGGTGTTTCTGCGCCTCGCTACGATACCTACTGCAAAATCTGGGTTTAACGCCAGTGGCCAGGTATCCAGCGTCCTTTTGGACCGTGATTGCCTGGAACCCATACGGAACCCTTTTTTGAGGGGGACAAAGATTTCCATTGTCCTGGTACCCATTTTCCATTAAGGGTATGGTGACCTGGTACCCACACTTTTTCTTTTTCGGAAGATCCGGCATATTTCCAATGGCCAGTTATTGAATTACCATTCGAAGTAGTGCGTGACTTTACCCAAACAAAATTGGACCCTGGTTTTGGAGATTTTGCATGGCTATAGGAAACAAAAAGAAATGGTTGGATAATAATACAGGTGATGGAAAACAGAACAAATCGTTTATACATAGTATCCTCCTTCCCAAAAAGGAACATGATAGGCTATTTAATATCTATATTTCCAAAGGTTACTGTAGTGCAAACACTGAATATATATCGTCATTATTAAGTTGAATATTTAGATAAAAATGCTGAAATGTTTAACCCAGAATTTGCAGTAGCCATCTACTACGGCTTGCCCGGCTCATGACTTTAAGGCGTAGCCAAAAGTCATGTATAATAATATCAAATTAATCTTCCGGAAAGCTCTAAAGAGCTTTCAAATCCTTGCTGCAACG
>WTBG01000266.1 GCA_013139225.1 Deltaproteobacteria bacterium | reverse complement strand
TGCAAGCAAAGCGGAAGCAAGGGCAGCGGCACCGCTGGATTGAGCTACGGTTTCAGGGATATCCTTGGGGCCCTGAAAGACGCCTGTTACAAATATACCGGGCTTTGAGGTATTTAAAGGAGAGAATCCTTTGGTGCTGCAAAAACCGTAATGGTTTAGATCAACGTCGAGTGCCTGTGCCAGTTCTTTGCTGGTTTTAGAAGGCTCAAGACCAACAGACAGTATGACTAAATCAAACTCTTCTTCTGTTACCCTCCCGTCATCACCCACATACTTTAGTAAAAGGTTTTTCGTATCAGGAATCTCTTTGATGGAAGCGACATTGGAAGGTATAAATCGGATGCCGTGCTTTTCTCGTGCCTCTTCATAGTAAGCATCAAATCCCTTTCCGTAAGCCCTCATATCCATGTAGAACATCGTGATATCTGTTTCAGGGGCATGCTCTTTAGCGATGATAGATTCCTTCACCGCATACATACAGCACACACCGGAACAGTAACCATTGCCATATTGAGTATCTCGTGAACCTACACACTGGATGAAAGCAATACGCATGGGTTCAACCTGATCTGAGGGACGTTTTACGTGTCCTTCAAAGGGGCCGGAGGCAGAGAGCAACCTTTCAAACTGGATGCTGGTAATCACATTGGAATATCTTCCATACCCAAAGGGGTGTTTTCTCAAAGCATCATATTCATCAAAACCAGGTGCTAGTACCACAGCACCCACTGAAAGCTCACACACCTCTTCTTTCATTTCAAAATCTACAGCCTCACTCTGGCACACCTTAACGCAAAGTTGACACTTTCCTTTAGTGAGGTAACGGCAGTTGTCGGGATCGATGTGATAGACATGAGGTACTGCCTGTGGATAAGGGATATAGATAGCTTTCCGCTGGGAGAACCCTTCATTAAAGGCATCTTCCACTTTGCTAGGACATTTCTCTGCACAGGCTCCACAGGCAACGCATTTTTCCGGATCGACATAGGAAGGCTTCTTAAGCACCGAGACCTTAAAATTGCCGGGCTTTCCCGTAATGCCCTTCACCTGGGCGTTGGTGATAATATCAATGTTTAAGTGCCTTCCACATTCCACCAGCTTGGGGGAGAGTATACACATGGAACAGTCATTGGTGGGAAAGGTTTTGTCTAGTTGAGCCATGGCACCTCCTATTGCTGGAGATTGCTCAACCAGGTAAACATGGTATCCTGCATCAGCAAGATCCAGCGAGGCTTGAACACCTCCTACCCCTCCCCCCACTACCAGAACGGCTCCAACGGTTTTACTTTGCTTTTTGTTTTTAGGTTCGGCCACGGACGTCGTTCCCTTTGATTAATTTACCGCAGAGAACGCGGGGCACACAGAGAATCTGAAAATTATTAAAAACTCTACGAGTAGTGCTTTAATACTTTTCTATAATCATCTCTGCGGTCTCTGTAGTCTCTGCGGTGAATAGTTACATTAATTAATCTTCTTCCCGCTCGAAATCCTTCTTTACGTCTTCGATTTTTACCTCAATTTTTCCTTCTTCATCAATCAGAGTAATAGCCTGACAGGGGCACCACTTGACACAAGCAGGTTCTGGGGGATCACCGCAGAAGTCACATTTCAAAAGGACATCTGTGTCAGGTTCTTTAAACCAGGGTTTGATGGGACATGAGGCACGGCAGATGATACATTCATCAACTTCCTTGCCCCCAAGCATAAAGATATTCTTGGAGGTGCACTCAGCATTGTTAAAAGGGCCTGCCACTACAGGGTAGAACATGTCTTCTTCCTCATAAATCCGAATGCGGGACTTTTTAGGATTTACGCTATTCTCAAAGTGATGTAAAGAGCAGGCAACCTCACATCGCCTACAGCCACAACACTGATTAAAGTCAATTTTAAGTCTTTTCACTATGATTCCTTTTTAGGATGCAGTTTACCAAGATAATTTTCTATGTTTATCTGCGGAAATCTGTGTCCCAATTTAAGTCAACTCTAAGGATTTGAGTTTATCCTCTGTCGGTATTCCCTTATGGGTCCATCCCCTTATGTTATAATATTCTGGCAGCATTTCATCCAGTTTGCAGACCTGCCCTTTTGCTGGACCTTCTGGCATTGGTTCTTTAAGCATCCTCTGGGGGATGGTATCATCTGTGCTGCTGAAGCCGGCTTTTACATTGAACAAACGCTCCAAATTCCAAATTCTTTCTCCAATGTTCTGCAAGCCTTCTTCCGTATAAGAAATTCCTGTGGCAGCTTCCAGCATGGGGATAACTTCATCAATCCAGATTCCCAGCAGTAGAAGTCTGCATAATCCGGCTGAATCAAATACAGCACTACCATCCTGAAATAGCTTTACCAGGGGAGCCTTTCCTTCAGTAGTTAAAGGATCAATCTCCCCCCGAATACCCAGAATCTTGTGAGTGACCAGATATCCCAGGGCATGGGATACACCACTGTTGGAGGTTGCATACTCCAATCCTAATCCCTGTATTCCTCGAGGATCAAAGGCGGGGGATCCCTGCTTCTTCACACCCATAAAATACTCTGGATGATTATACTTTGCGGCAAGTTGGTAACCGCCCTCTGCCAAGATCTCTCCAAAGCCTTCCCTTTTAACTACCTTTTCAACCAGCTCAACTACTGCCTCTGCATTCCCGAATTTAAGGTTTACCCCTGTTTCCTTTTTGGAGATTATCTTCTTTTCTGTTAATTCCATGGCACAGGCTATGGCAGAACCATAAGATAGAGCGTCAATACCCATTTCATCACACAGGTAGTTAATCTTAGCGATAGCGTTGATGTTGTCGATTCCACAACTTGCACCAATTAGAGCGATAGATCGATACTCAGGCCCTTCACCTTTTCCTAGAAAAGCAGGGTCTTCAACTTCTGTTACTTGAATGCAGGCAATGGGGCAGGAAAAACACCCTTTGTTTATTTTAAGAATTGTTTCTGCCATGTGTTCGCCGCTTATCTTTTCAATGTTTTTCATGACACCAGTTTGAAAATTTCTCGCGGGAAGCACGCCACTTTCATTAATTAGATCTACCAGAAATGAAGTGCCTATATTATTTAGTGCTTGAGGAATTACCGGAGTGGTTTTAAACTTTTCCCAAGCCCTTTCCACCGAATCTAAAAACATTTTGCCATTGGCAAGACTTACCGCTTTGGTGCCTCTAACTGCTATAGCCTTGAGGTTCTTTGAACCCATCACAGCTCCAACTCCGGAGCGAGCTGCCGCTCGATGCTTATCATTAATAATGGAAGCAATTTTGACCAGATTCTCCCCGGCAGGCCCTATAGAAGTTATAAAGGTTTCCCTGGCAATCCAGGGATTTTCTTTCTCTGCGCGGATAATCTCCTCAGTTTTATGTGTAGATTTTCCCCACAAGTGAGAGGCGGAAAGGAGTTCCACCGTATCATCTTCGATTGAGAGGTAGACAGGTTCTGGGGACTTCCCTTCCAGAATAATTCCATCATAGCCTGCGAATTTGAGCTCGGGGCCAAAATATCCTTCTGTGGTCGAACAGGCGATGCTTCCTGTGAGTGGAGATTTGGTAACAACGACATAAGAAGCTCCACCGATTGCTCCCGTTCCGGTCAAGGGTCCAGTCATGAAGATTAATTTATTTTCTGGGCTTAAGGGTTCAACCTGTGGGTTTACCTCATCAAAGAGAAGCTTACTTGCTAAGCCACGCCCCCCCAAGAAGAGGTGGTTTAACTCAGCAGGGAGTTCCTCTACTTTTGTGGACCCTTGTGTCAGATTTACCCTAAGTATTTTGCCCACCCAACCATTCACTTAGCTTTCTCCTCCTAGAATCTCAAGTAGTGACTTGGCCTTTTTCTCAACCAGCGAGAGAGCAAACCCTGGACATACTAAGACACAAATGTTGCATGCCTCGCATTCAATGGGTTTTCTTACTCCTGGATAGCCATATTCGTTTAAGCCTAAAACTTTATCAGGACAGAGGTCTACACAAACCCCACACTTGATACACCACTTATCTATAATTTGGAGATAGACATTTGAGTAGTTGCTCTGTTTCTTTTTAACAGCGTACTTTTTTTTGGTCTTTTTGGATAACATTTAAACTTTTTTTAACCCATAGCTGAGATAAAGTGTATAAAACCACATTTGTAAATTATCAGGTGATTTATGCGAACAGTTTCGTGTTGCGGGTTCCGAGTTACGGGTTTTCCATATTTTAAATCTACTTTTTTTAACTCGTAACCCGCAACTATGTGTTATTAACTCCATTGCCAGAGCAGGCAGGTTCCGTCATCGGATCCCGAAATGAGATACCTCCCGTCTTTGCTAAAACTTAAGGACTCAACAATATTGGTGTGCCCCCTTAGCATTTTTATCTCTTCACCCTTTTTTACATCCCAGACAGCAATCTTATCCTCATTAGACCCACTCACTAAATAGTTGCCATCCGGACTGAAAGTCAAAGACCAGACATTTTGGGTTTTCCCTTTAAAGGAGGGGGGTATCTCTTTACCCTCATCTAAATCCCAGAGTCTTATGGTGCCATCATCTGAGGCTGAAGCCAGTTTCTTGCCATCAGGACTGAAACTTAAGCTCCACACATAGCTTGTGTGCCCTCTTAATGTTTTAATTGTTTTTCCTGTTTCCAGGTCCCACAGCTTAATAGTAGTATCTCTTGATCCAGAAGCCAGAAGGAGGCCATCAGGGCTGAATGCTACCGACCAGACATAACTTGAATGTCCTTTCAGGGTTTTTGCAGCTCTTCCTTCTTCAATGTCCCAGAGCTTTACCATGCTATCATCAGACCCAGAGGCCACATATTTCCCATCAGGGCTAACAACAGTAACTACCACATAGTCCGTATGACCCTGAAGAGTCTTCTTCTCTTCACCTGTTTTAACATCCCAGAGTTTAATGGTATCATCATCAGATCCTGAAACTATGTATTTCCCATCGGGACTGAAGCACACAGTATTCACATCGTCTGTATGTCCTTCCAGAGTCTTAAGCAATTGTTTTGATTCGATGTCCCAAATCCTCACAGAATTGTCTCTGTGCGCTGAGGCGAATGTTTTTCCGTCTGGACAAAAGTTGACTGACCATACTAAACCAGTATATCCTCCAATATTTCCAATGATTTTACCTGTTTTTATGTCCCAGAACTTTATGGTGTTGTCTCTTGAGGCGGAAACAATTCTACTTCCATCCGGACTGAAGCAAAGAGACCAGATATATCCGGTATGACCTCTTAGGTTCCTGATGTTCTTGCCGGTTGTAACATCCCACAATTTAATGATGCCATCGTCAGAGCCAGATGCCAGGGTCTTTCCATCAGGAGAGAAACTAACAGCAATCACGCAATCTGTATGCCCCTCTAGTGTTTTGATGTTTTCTCCTGAGCTTATCTCCCAGAGTTTGATCGTTTCATCATCCGAACATGAAGCAATGAGTTTCCCGCCCGGGCTGTAGCATATGGATTCGATAATATCACTATGCCCTGTAAAAGATTTTAATTCCTTCCCGGATTCAATTTTCCATAACTTAATGGTGTCGTCATCAGAGCCCGAAGCGAGATACTTTCCATCTGGACTAAACCGAACTGCAGTAACATCATTAGTATGGCCTCTTAACGTTCTTATGTTTTCACCTGTTTTAACATCCCAGAGTTTAATCGTGTCATCATCAGATCCAGAAGCTATGCATTTCCCGTTTGGACTAAACCTTACTGAGGTAATATCTTCGCTGTGTCCCTTTAAGGTTTTAATCTCTTTAGCTGAAGTGATATCCCAAACCTTGATGGTATTATCGTCTGAGCCAGAGACGAGGAACCTCCCATCAGGGCTGAAATTTACGGATGCTACATAATCGTGGTGTTTAGACAATAACGCTAATCTTTGAAAGGAGGATGTGTCATATAGTTCAATCCCGATAGAGGTTGCCACCGCTATACGGTTACCATCAGGAGAATAAGTAACGTTGAACACCCATCCTTTACCAAATCGATGAATTAGTTGGGGAGTTAACTTTGAAGGTTTTGTCATAACATCTTCCTTTTGGTTGTTTAAATGATGCCTGTGGATGATATGAACCTTATAACCAATTGAAACATAAGTCTATTCTTTAAAAATGAATGGCTATTCATTTATTTATGATTAACATGCAGCCGTGTAGCTGTCAAGCTTTTTTGGCAATTTGCAGGCCAGGGAGCTCGGCCAAGCTGGAATATTGGGTTAAAAGGGAAATAGGCTCTTTTTCCCGTTATCAGAAGTGTTGTTTTCCTCCGGCATTCCTATAAAAAGGAAAGTGAGCTCCTGCTCCTGGCGGGTTTCTTTAATGGATTCGTTCAATACCAGCATACCTGCAATGTAGCTATCCAGAAGAGAGATGCCGGAAATATTAAATTCATAGCAGTAATGCTTTTTTTGTTTGATAATAGTGCCCTGAAAGGTTGCTTTGAATTGCAGGTTGCTTTTTGTATATTCTCCTTTAGTTTTGCGAAATGCTTCGCCTGGTATTTCCATCTCGAATTTTTCCTGATCCTTAAATGTAAAATAAGAAGAGGAGATTTTATGGCCTCTTTTGAGACTAAAAAAGTGTACCTTATACTTTTTTGATGCTGAGGACTTGATGGATTGATTCTGCTCATCCTGAGA
>WTBG01000038.1 GCA_013139225.1 Deltaproteobacteria bacterium | reverse complement strand
CATATTACCTCCTTATTATAAAATGATTAGAGAAAAACAGAAAATGATCCATTTCTTAACTGCTGGATTCAAAATTTACTGACCAATAGTTTAACACACTCAATGTGGTTTTTTTATAACATATTTTTATTTCAAAGTATTGCAAAAAGGAACTGTTTGGTCAAGCAAGAGGGATTATTTAACCACATTTCAATGAACTGTACTGGAGAAAGATTGTTAACTATTGAAAACAAACGGAAAATGTTGTATAAATTAAATATTATTGTTAGTAAATTATTATCATAAAAGAGAGGTGAGGGAAAGATGCCAATTAAGATAAAAGATATGACCCTTTATTCTGTTCAGGAAGTATCTCACAAGCTAAACGTTACCACAGTTACCATTAGGAATTATCTAAGGCAGGGGAAACTTAAAGGGCAGAAGGTAATGGGCAGATGGTTTATATCGGAAGAAGATTTAGTAGAGTTTTTCGAGAAACTACAGTGAGTGAAGAGAAACGTCTTGTAAACTCTGCAATAATTTTAAATTATTATTAACCGTTTGGTAGCAGCCAGTTTTTTATTGTTACCTAATTATTACCAATTAGGTATGGATGTAAGCTCTGGGATGTAAACCTAAAGGATGGAAGTATAATTAGAGGAAAATTGTAGGGGAAACAAAGTTCTATGTACATAAGTGAGGGATTAGCCATAAAAAAGGTAATATTGTTCATTGTATTAATGCTGATTGTTGCAGCTGGTGTAGCCTGGGCAAAGAAAGCAGAAGAATGGTTTGAAAAAGGGAACATGGCTATGTCGGCTGGCTATAATAATGTAGCAATAAGATTTTTTAAAAAAGCCATAGAAATAGATCCCAATTACTTAGAGTCTTATATTAATATTGGACTTCTTTATAATAAGGAGGGCGATACCAAAAAGGCTATCTCTTATTATGAAAAGGCTATAGCTGTAGATCCTGATTTTACGAAAGCACATTACAACCTTGGAGTTATCTATGCTAAAAAAGGGAAGTTGGATAAAGCTATTTCTGAATTCAAGAGATGCATTTCGATAGATCCTGATTATGCAGAGGTTTACTCACAACTTGGGACTGTGTATTTATCGAAAGGACTTGATTCTGAAGCGGCTGACCATTTTTACAGGGCAGGATTGCTTTTTCTAAAACAGGGTGATAAGGAAAGTGCTTTAAAAGCATATGAAGGTTTGAAACAAACTAAATCGAAAGAACTTGAACGAAATTTATCTGAGAAGCTGAATCCAAAGTCGAAGTAAAATAAAAAGGTTAAAAGAAGGGGACATCCTATATTGTTCCTGTCAAGAACAATATAGGATGTCCCCTTCTTCAAGCTAAGCAATTGGTACCCGAGG
This sequence comes from Deltaproteobacteria bacterium, assembly GCA_013139225.1. Taxonomy (GTDB): domain Bacteria; phylum Desulfobacterota; class WTBG01; order WTBG01; family WTBG01; genus WTBG01. Next base: position 1,788 of record WTBG01000038.1, on the reverse strand, counting down.
TGTTTGAAAAAATCTCTAGACATTTTATCTAAATTATGTTGTACTTATAAGTTGGAAAAAGCGGGAATAACTCAGTGGTAGAGTGTAACCTTGCCAAGGTTAAAGTCGCGGGTTCGAATCCCGTTTCCCGCTCCATAAAAAGGCGGCATACCCAAGTGGCTAAGGGGGAGGTCTGCAAAACCTTTATGCTCCGGTTCGAATCCGGATGCCGCCTCCAAATGATAAATCGCCCGGTTATTCCGGGCTTTTTGTTTGACATTTACCTATCAAACGATTTACAATGGATGACATACTAACTTCTTTAGAAAGAGGACAGTATCCGTAATGTTAGCAAAGCAAAGGAGGTGATAGAAATGGATAAATTTTACTTAATTCTGTTAATCTTATGTCTGTTTCTCAGTGGGCCCGGTTGTAATAATTCTGAAGAGGAAGCAAAGACAACAGTGGAGAAGAAGGTTGAGAAAGTGTCCCAAACTCCAACTGTGGAAAAGGGTGGAGAGTCAAACCTAAAGATAGTTGCTAGTTCAGATAATGTTGTCGGAGTTGATCTAACTAATAAAGTTCCTGTTAAAGGTGTGCAGTTTACCATAGAAGGGGTGAAGGTGGATGAAGTTCGCACCACTTCTCGTGCAGAAGGGTTTTTAGCAGAGTTTAACGAAAAAAATGGCAAGGTAATCCTGCTCTCCCTTTCGGGGAATAAGATTGATCAAGGAACAGGCACCATTTTGGAAATTATCTGCGATGAAGCTGATTCTGCTCGACTATCAGGAGTAACGATAGTTAAATAATCATCAATTATTTTTTCCTGGTGAGTAATTAGAGCCCCTCGATAAAAATGCTGAGGGGTTTTTTTATGTTAGAATAGTATGTTTAAACAAAATAAGATCCAGAATCCAGCATCTAGTATCCATGATCAAGAGAATCAATCCCCCAATTCCTAAATTCCAAATTCCTCAATCTCTTTTGTTCCTGTTGGGATTTAAGTACTGTAAAAATTCTTAGATTGTGCTATTCTTCCACCTTTATAAAAAGGGAAATTCACAGATTGTAATCTGTCAAAAAGGTAGGATAAGTTTCTGATGTTTGTACAACCCAAAAATTATGACGTGCTGGTAGTTGGTGGGGGTCATGCGGGGTGTGAGGCAGCACTGGCATCTGCTCGCATGGGATGTATCACCTTACTACTTACTATCAATCTGGATACCATTGCCTTAATGTCCTGCAATCCGGCTATTGGTGGTTTAGCTAAAGGACAGCTGGTAAAGGAAATTGATGCCTTAGGTGGTGAGATGGCAAAAAACATTGATGCTACCGGTATCCAGTTCAGGCGGATCAACACCAAGAAAGGTCCTGCAGTTATTTCTTCCCGTGCTCAGGCGGATCGACAATCATATAGATTGAGGATGAAATACGTTTTGGAAAATCAAGATAATTTAGAATTGAGACAAGCTTCTGTTGAACGACTCCTGGTCGAATCTGATACGATTAAGGGTGTTGAGACCAATTTTAAAGAACGTTTATGTGCTAAAACGGTTATCATTACTGCTGGAACTTTTTTGAATGGACTCATCCACATAGGACTTAACCATTTCCCTGCAGGAAGGATGGGTGATGTACCGTCCATTGGGCTGGCTGAGAATCTGAAAGATTTGGGTTTTGATATAGGACGGCTTAAGACGGGGACCACTCCTCGTCTCAATGGGAAAACGATAGATTTTTCAAAGGCTGCAATCCAGAAGGGGGATGATCCTCCACATCCTTTCTCCTTCTCAACCGAAGAATTGAGGC
>WTBG01000263.1 GCA_013139225.1 Deltaproteobacteria bacterium | reverse complement strand
TTGCGAGTGACAAGCACCTGGGAAAAGATTTTGTTCAGCCTTTGAGTGTCCATGGTGGCTGGATCAGTCCTCAGGAATTTGGGCACTGGTGTCTGATGACTACTGATGTATTCCCAGAACAGTCGGTAGAGCAGGCAAATGAGGCAGTACAAATTATTATGGGGCACCTGAAAGGTGAGATAGAAGACCAAAGTTCGGCGGCAGTTATTCATCTCTTAGGACCATCCTATGATCTCTTAGGTCCTACCTTTGATAATGTCCACCTCATTATGAAGGATATTAAAAAGGCATTTGATCCTAACAATGTTTCTAATCCTCCCTATGCGACAAGACCTGATGTGGTCTCGAAAGAGGAATTAGCCAAGATGGTGAAAAAGTGATTAGGAAGACGGCCTGTTTTTTTAAGGAGGAATCCGTATGGGTAATAGTAGAGTGAGAAAAATACTGGGTTGGGTGACTATTGGGTTTATGGGCTTGCTTCTCCTGGGGTGTAAGCCTGGCCGTCCAGAATTTGCCCTGCCTAAGATCAAGATGATCACCGGGGAGAATTTACATAGTGTAGTTGCTTTTAATACTGAGGAAGCTCTTGCATCAGGTAATTATGGTGTTATTTATGATACCAGCACTGGAGGAAAAACTACAAAAGATTGGCAACTCCTGGCAAGTGGGGTGGGGAATACTCTCTTATGTGAAGCCACTTTTATTGATAGAAATATTGGGTGGGTGGTAGGAACTAAAGGAACGATTATCCATACCACAGATGGGGGTAAGAAGTGGATGAAGCAGGAAAGTGGTACCGGGAAGAATCTTTTTGCTGTCTCCTTTGCTGATGCCCAAAATGGCTGGGTGGTAGGTGAATATGGTACCCTCCTCCATACTGCAGACGGTGGTAAGAACTGGGAATCTCAGGCCAAAGAAATCGATAAAATGTTAAACGGTGTCTGTTTTATTGATGCCCGAAATGGATGGATAGCAGGTGAATTCGGCACCATCCTCCGTACCACAGACGGTGGGGAGCATTGGAAAGAGCAAAGATGTAAAGATATTGAAACGGTTACAGATATGTTTAGCTATGACTGGAAGCCAATGCCTGCCCTTTATGAAATATATTTTGCAGATGAGGATAAGGGATGGATTGTAGGTATGGATGGGATAATCCTGAAGACAGAAAATGGAGGTAAACTGTGGCGTAAGCTTGAAACAGATTTTGACACTCCACTTTATAGTATTGCTATTAAGGGAAAGAAGGGTTGGATTGTTGGTAAGGAAGGTTACTACCTTTTGTCAGAAGATGGAGGCGAAACCTGGGAGGTCAAAGACGATGTGATTAAAACAAGATTCTGGTTAAAGGATGTTGCCTTTAGTGATGAAAACAATGGTTGGGTTGTAGGTGCAAGAGGTACTGTGGCTCGCAGTACTGACGGGGGGAAGAGCTGGGAATTGATTTCAGGGATGAGCTACGATATGCCAGCATATGGTCTGGCTGATTTTTAAAAATTGCCATTTTTAGTTTGACATGTCATTGCGAGGAGTGAAGCAACGAAGCAATCTCTCACGCGCAACTACGAAATGAGGTTGCTTCGTTTTATAATGAAGGTACTTAGTGCTTCGATTCGCAATTACAGTGAGGTATTTTAAAGGCTCATATTGCAGGCATTGCTCACTCAGCACTAAGTTAATTTCTAAATTTATGATTACTATTGACCTTAAAAAATGTACAGGTTGTGGAGGATGCATTGATCTTTGCCCCTCAATAGCCATTAGCATGATACAGGATGTGGTTACCATTGATCCGGAAATCTGTACGGAGTGTAATATCTGCGTAAAAGTTTGCCCAATGCGTGCTCCTTATGAAGTTGAATGAAAAGGAGTGGATTCAATATTCCATTACTCCCTGGCCCAGACCTGGTTTATCTGTTGTCGAGCATCCCACCAAGGAGTCGCACCAGGGCGGGCAGGTCAGGCCAATTATTGAGCGGAGCGAAGTTTCATGATAGACCTTACCATTACTGAAGAATTTCATAGCAATCAGGACTGGCGGAATAGTAAGCCGGTGTGGGATAAGGAGAAGTGTGTTCAGTGTGGTATTTGCTACCTTTTCTGTCCTGACGGTGCCGTTTGCCTGGATGAGGAAGGATATTATCAGGCTGAGCTTGATTACTGTAAGGGTTGTGGTTTGTGTAGCCGTCAGTGTCCTACCAAGTGTATCAGCATGGAGGAGGAAGTGGCGCGACTACCCTGGCAGGTTAGGTAGTGAACTATTGAATGTGGAGTTGTCAATAAAGCGATACTTGATTAAACAATTGCGGAATTCAGATTGCGGAATTCGGAATTAAATTCGAAATCCGAAACTATAGAATCGAGGAATTTAAGAATTCAGGGATTGCGAATTGAAGAAATTCCTTAATCCCTCAATTCCTGAATCCCTGAATTCTTAAGTTCAAAGGAGTATGTTCACCTATGATAAGCAGGTATCCTGTTTTTATTCCAAAGCTTTTACCTCGAGATGAATACTTTGTTTCAGGACGAAGATCCTGTAAGGGGTGTGGAAAAGCCTTGGCTGTCAGAATGATCAGCAAAATGATAGGGAAAGATGTATCCTTTGGTTATCCAAAAGGTTCTTCCCCCTTTTCCAGGTATGCTCAGGCAGGCGTGGGGCTTACCTGGGATGAGCTGTCATCTGATGATTTGACTGACTCTTTGATTGATCGGATTATTGCCGGAAATGAGAGAGGCAGTGAAGCAGAAGGTTTTGCGAAGCGAATTAGGAAAGCAGTAATAGGTATTGACCGGCGGATTTTTTCAAAGGATCCTTTAGCTTTAACCGGAATTCTTAAAGAGAAAAAGGGTATTATTTATATTTGTTATGACAGTGAAATGTATATGGATGAGCTTATAAAGAGATTCCTTCCATCCATGGATGCTCATGGGGAAAATCACCCTTTAGGCAAAGATGAAGTAAGAGAGTTTATCCATAATAAGAACATACCTTCTCAGGCGCTGGAAAGTTGCATTACTTACGCCGCCACTGTTTGCCCCAGCTACCCGCTTGACCTTATGGAGAAGGTGAAAAAAGGGTTGCAGGTTTCTGGAAATGCATTCATTAATGTTCTAACCCCTTGTCCTACTACCTGGCTGTTCAATCCGGATTTGACTGCGCACATGGGTTTTCTTGCTGTTAATACGGGTTTTTATCCTCTTGTTGAGTTAGAGTCAGGCAGGTTAAAGGTTACAAAGCGGGTTCTGAAACTTCAACCTCTAGCTGATTACTTTAAGGTACAACAGCGATATATACCATTTCCCCCTGAGCTGATATCACTCATGCAAGAAGTAGTGATAGAGGAGTATGAGAAGCTAACAGCACGCACGGAAGGTAAGGGCAAATAAATGAATTCCGTTAGTGATGAGAAAATTGTTGATAAAATTATAAAGAAGGTTGGAGGGAGTTCACTTATTGCAATCTTGCAGGAACTTCAGTTCCACTATAACTATTTGCCCGAGCAGGTTTTGGGGCTGCTTAGTAAAAAGCTGGAAGTCCCTTTAAGCAAAATATTTTCTCTTACCACCTTTTATCAGTCTTTTAGCCTTAAGCCAAGAGGGAAAAATCTGGTCAAAGTGTGCCTGGGTACAGCCTGCCATGTGAAGAGTGGTGATAATCTGCTTGAAAAGGCAAAGAGAGATCTTAACCTTTCTGATGAAGATATGACCACAAAAGATTTGGGCTTTACTGTGGAAAAGGTGCGCTGTCTGGGGTGTTGTAGTTTAGCTCCCGTCGTTCTCATTAATAAAGATACTTACGGGTCCATGACTCAGGAGAAGATGTCAAAGGTTTTAAAGAAGTATATATGAAAAGACGTGAGGAAATGAGCAGCTTAAAAGATTTAGAGAGATTAAAAGAAGAGGGAATAAATTCCCTTTTCCCTTCCAAGACTAAGATTCTGGTGGGTATGGCTACATGTGGTCAGGCTGCTGGAGCGGGTGAGGTCTGGCAGGCTTTAGACAAAGAGGTAAAGAAGAGAAAGATAGACGTTTTAATGAAGAAGACAGGCTGTATCGGTTTGTGTCAGCATGAGCCCTTGGTGGATATTCTTAAACCAGGATATCCAAGAATAACTTATGACAGGGTAACACCTGATGGAGTGGGTGAGCTTATCGATGGTATTGTTAAGGGTAAGTTTAAGAAAGGGATTATGGCAAGGATTGATCAGGAGGAGTTCCTTTTAGAGGATACAAGCAAGCGGTACAATAAAGGCAAAGTGCCAGCTTACCTTGCTTCTATTTCAACATATAAACGGCTCCCCTTTTATAAGAAACAGATGAGAATTGCACTGCGCAACTGTGGATTTATTGATCCGGAAAATATTGCTGAATATGTTGCCAAGGGTGGGTACTTTACTCTGGCTCGGATTCTTAATGGAGCAGAACCTGATAAGGTAATTTCCCTGATAAAAAGAAGTAAATTGAGGGGAAGGGGAGGAGCAGGATTTTTAACCGGTTTGAAG
>WTBG01000063.1 GCA_013139225.1 Deltaproteobacteria bacterium | reverse complement strand
GACTGTAATGTCATCGGCACCTGATCATTTCCCCAGACATAGTCGCCTTCTTGCGGCAGTGGCGGCCACTCTTCACTCTGAAGTAGCGTGATATAAAGATAATAATCACCAGCGGTTATACAGCGATCACGGTAATACGAGCAAGCAGGGATTGTCATCTCGTAGGGATTGCCTAAATCAATGTCGGGATTAATTACCTGATTATAATCTGTGCCGCCGTCCGGTGGTCTGCCGGGTGGAAATGTCCAGTCTTCAGCCGAATAGAGAAACGCCATTAATAGTTTGGGTGGAGTTTGGAGTGTTTCAGGTAGATTGATAGTAGCAATCACCTGGTCGCACTGCTCACTAACGTCTACAATGGGGGGTGACGGAGTGAAGGCTGTACTGTTGCATGGGCCCCAGCAACTGCCATCAGTCGAACATATCTGGGCACCGGTTTTCCCGTTTGAGGCAGTGCATTGTCTAGTCTCATCTGGAGTACAGGCTTCTGGTGGACCGTCCGCACAGGTGATGGATGAGGTTGGTCCATCGCGCACACAGCGTACATCTGCTAAACTATAAATATGGTTGAAAACAGCAGCACCTTCATTAAAAAGGACGCACGCTACCCAGAACTGGTCGTCACTTGCAACCGTAGATGAAACAGTCTCAAGAGGGCGGAGTCCTTCATCAGCAGGATCCGGCTTATCACACGTTCCGGTTAGTTCAAGTTCCCAGTAGCATCCACCTTCGCCGGGACCTTCATAATCCGTGACAGGTTGGCATGTGGGGTCTAACATGTCAGCCCTTGAACTGCCTTCATGTACTGGACAGTCACCATCTGTCATGACATCTGGATTACCCCTGATAAGGGTGCGCAACTCATCAATGTTTGGTAGCCTCCAGTCGTCATAGCCACCCATCACTAACTCCTCGCAGTATCTTATTGCGTCGGGTTGCGGGAGTCCCGTGTCACCCGGGGTATAAGCGTCTTTCTGAGGGTCCTGCCAGCTTAAGTTGGTATCGGGATCGTTCCAGATTGTGTAATCAATGCAGTCACAATCCTCCCAGCCACTGCCGTCTGCCTTACAAACCTGTTCTTTGTCAGTACCATCAGAACAATAACACGTCCGTGTGTCTCCCGGATTGCAGGCATTTGTTTTTATTTCGCAACCGCCAAAGCAAAAAAGATAAGCTAAAGGTAACACAAAATAAAAAATACGAATTCTTTCCATCTTTTACCTCCCTCTTTTAAATTTAAGTTAGGTTAAATTAAATTGGTTCCTGGTTTTCCATTGTTTTCCCCTCTCTTTTCGTGAATGTTATTGATTTTTTGCTGAAGGTTCGTAATTATTTTGAATTGAATGAATACTATCTTCAAGTAATTTTTTAATATATCCTGGATTGTGGATTCCGCAACTTCGATCGTTCATAATTAGCTTATAGTTAGTATAGGCATTTTCGAGTACATTATCTGGGTCGTCCAGGAAAGGAACCGTTCCTCCCTTGTGGCAGCGGGCACAATTGCCGGGTTCGTTGGCAGGCAGGAATTTATGATTGTTTCCTTTAAGAAGTTCAGAAAGAGTAGCAATAAGTTCTTGTGTTTCAGTCTTAAAACCATCTCTGTCAAAATCAGTCAATCCCTCATGGCAGTCTTGGCACGCAGCGATATTGATAATATCGTCATCGGTTCCTGGAATATTATCGTCCCCGAAATCTCTCATCCGAAAGGTGTGACCACCTATCTTTAGCACACCATTTTCATCTGTTACGGCTAGGGTTGTATTCATGTGACACAAAACACATTTATCTTCAGTGCGGTGAGGATTGTTTTCCCCCAGAAAAGGTGTGTAGTCTTCGCCTGGATAGTGGTAGCCATTTCCAATCTCACCTGCTAATCCTTCCAGGATGGCATTCTGCCATTTTTCATAATGACAGGTGTCACAAGCCGTACCGACACTTCCTGTACGCAATCCATAAGGATTTTCCTCTCCAGCAGAATGGGGATCATGGCAGACTGAACAGGAGACATTGGGTGTATCTTTAGGAATTTTCGACAAAATATTAGATTCGTAGTGGAATTCATTAAAAGATTTCCCTGATTCAACGGCACCAATGTACCCGGCAGTGTAGTGACATTTATAGCAGATAGTCAGGAACTCTGTCCCTGGCTCATAGTATCCATAAGGGAGAGGATCAGAATGATTTGCCTTCTGCATTTCAGCAAATTCACTGTGACACTGACCACAAACACCATTCCAGTAATTTACGGTCATCTTGCCGGAAGCGGGATGTTCGCTTCCCAAACCATGACAGTCCTGGCATCCTGCACCATCTTCAACCTGGGCATGCCTAGTCGTTGCATAACCTGTTGCATTGTCGTTGTGGCACTCGGAGCATGCAGCCTCATCCACACTATCAGCAACCATGATAGTGATTTCTTCAGGAGCACTTGATATATCCTGGTCATCTGTCACAATCAGGCTGGCAATGAGATAATCTCCCGTTTGCAAATCTTCAGGCATATTGAAAGATACATTTTCTGAAGCAGGAGATGGCTTAAGCAGAGAGGTATAGTCGTTACCACCTGCATCTTTTAAAGACCAACTATAAGCAAAGATAGATGCGCTAAAATCCCCGTTCTTGTTCCCATAGATATCAAAGCATGAGGCATCAGGGTTGAATTCCTGAGGGGCGAGAAGATCCTGATCAACTGCAAATCCCCTCAGATAAACGGTTGTTCCAGCAGCGACAAATCTGGAGCCCGAGCTGGAAGTAAAGACCTGATGGTCGTTATATAGATAAGGAAGTTCTGAAGGGCCTGGAATTATAGATGAAATTGCTTCAGGTTCAGAATAAAACGTCTGAGTGTTGGTATTATTAATAAGAGGTATTTCTGCATTGCATGTATCAGGTAATCTCTTGATTGTATTGTCCGTTCCTGAAAAGAGGGATTGAGATTGAATAGAATTAGCATACGCCAGTGGTTGATCTGCCTGGCTTTCTTCCCGCTGCCAGCTTAAGCTAAAATTCTGGATAATTTCTTGACCACCTTCCAATTCAAGGTCTGCAGTTTCGTTGGAAAATTGTTTGGCCTGTGCGGAAATGACGTAGCTTCCTTCATCCAAATTTTCAAAAAGATACCGTCCCCAGAAATCAGTCTGTATTTCTCCAATAGCAATAAATGACTGGTCGCTACTTTTTTTCAGTTTTACTTCTGCATTGCCCAAAGGCCATTGAAGAAGTCCCAGAAACAGTTTCATGGTTACACGTCCGGAAATTTTAGTTTTCTGTTTTAAGGGGACGTATACAACTATTTCATTAGAAGCCTCTACAGAAACAAAAGCAGTAGCTCCATCTATGTATCCATCTGCCTGAACATCGATCTGGTAGTTTCGGAAAGGGACTACTTCCTCAATGATTGCCTCTCCGCTGCTATCGGTGGTACCGATGTAATTGCAGGGGGTGATGAGAATCTCAGCTCCCTCAACAGGCTCATCAGTATAGAAGTCGTTTACTATCATTTTTATACTTCCCATGCCATCATCAGAGAATACATTGTGAGCGAATAGCAGAAAGATAAGGCTTGTGAAGGCTAGAAAATATTTTTTAATCATTAATGTCTCCCTTGCTTTTAGTGTTGAATCTTTAATCGATTTTTTCATTTCGCTTCTCCTTTTTTGCTAAACAGTTTTGTCAAACTTCCCAAGGAAAATTGTAACCTAGCATTT
>WTBG01000202.1 GCA_013139225.1 Deltaproteobacteria bacterium | reverse complement strand
AAGCTGGTTATTTTAAAGGAAAAGCAGTAACCGATAAGGATGACTGGTGTATGTTCGACGTTGCATTGGCCATGCAGAACCTGACTCTGGCTGCTCATTCAAAGGGACTGGGGACTGTCCATGTTGGATTCTTTGATGCCAAAGCGGTATCACAAATACTTGAGGTTCCAGAAGGGTTTGTGGTAGTTGAAATGACCCCTCTGGGATATCCTGATGGAGAGGCGAAAGCAACCTCAAGGAAAGAGCTGTCTGAATTCGTTTCTTACGAGAAGTTTGGTGTCAGATAAAAGATTTGTTACTTCAACAGTTTGAAATTAAGAGCTATTTAAATCACCATGAAGTACTTTATCACCTTTGAAGGCATAGAGGGTTGTGGTAAAACCACACAAATTTCTTTTCTTAAGGATTTCCTGAAAAAGAAGAACCGCTCAGTTATCACTACCAGAGAGCCAGGGGGCACCAAAATAGGTGATAAAATAAGAAGAATACTGCTTGATTCTGAAAATACTGATATCGATATCAAAACAGAGCTTCTCCTCTATCAAGCTTCTCGCGCTCAACATGTAAAAGATGTAATAAGACCAGCACTAGAACAAGGATGCGTTGTTTTATGCGATCGATTTACCGATGCGACATCAGTTTATCAAGGCTTTGTCCAGGGAATAAGCGAGGATTTTCTGGAACGTCTTAATCGGTTCACAACTGACAACCTAACCCCTAATCTCACTGTCTTAATAGATTGTCCAGTAGAGATAGGTCTTAAAAGAACAGAAGATAGAATGAAAACCACAAACCAAGAAGTCTGCGAAAATCGATTTGAAGAAAAGAGTGTTGAATTTCACCAAATGGTAAGATTAGGATACCTTCAAATCGCTGAACACAACAGCAACCGTTTTCATATTGTTGACGGCAGAGAGGACATCTCTGCAGTTCATCGGGAAATCCGGACAGCAGTTATTAAGAAGATGGCAGGTTAAATGAACAAGATGCAAGATTCTGGATGCTAGATATTTTGAGCCTCTGCGATCTCAGCGGGCTCTGCGGTGTATACTTAAGCAATAGAGTAAAGGCAGATGTCATTTAAAAATATTAAAGGGCAAGACAGACAAATTAATATTCTAACAAATGCAATAAAGAGAGTGACTGTTTCTCATGCTTATCTTTTTACTGGCATCTCTGGCATTGGGAAAGGAATTACAGCCATTGCAATGGCAAAGGCATTAAATTGTAAAGCAGAGAATGGCGATTTCTGTGGTTGCTGCATCTCTTGTAAAAAGATTGAACATTCTAACCATCCCGACATATTCTGGATTGAACCTGAAGGAGACTATATTAAGATAGACCAGATTAGAAGAATGCAAGAACGGATAAAATATACTTTATATGAAGGAAAGCAAAAAGTAGTTATTATTGATAAAGTGGAGAGGATGAATCTCCAATCTTCTAATTGTCTCCTCAAAACCCTGGAGGAACCACCACCCCATACTATTTTAATCCTGTTGACATCAACTCCTTATCAGGTAATATCCACTATCAGATCCAGATGTCAGAGAGTTATGTTTCAACCCCTGTCAGTAGAGTTGATTTTGGAACTTATGATAGAAAAACATGGAGGGGAAGAAAGTGCGGAACTTGAGCTTATTGCCTCTTTAGCTGGTGGAAGTCTTGGTAGGGCTATGCAGTGGATGGAGGGTGGTGTGCTTCAGGAAAGAAAGGAGTTGCTTGAAAGGATTAATCTCTTAAACAAAGGTTGTGTCACAGAAATTCTTGATCTTGCCGAATTACTAAGTAAAGACAAAGAAACAATACTGGAGAAATTAGATTTTTTTAGATTATGGTTCAGAGACCTTTTAACATTTAAAGAAACAGACCGTTTAAACTATCTTATAAATGGAGACCTTAAAAATGAGGTTAGAAGCATAGCAGGTCGTTTGAGCCACTCCAATCTCTTTTATAAGTTTCAGATTGTGAATGAAGCACAGTTGGCCATTAACAATAATGTTAATCCCAAACTTTCCATTGAAACCATGCTTTTAAGACTGTGCCAATAGGGTTTGATAAATTTAACTCGCTTCGGGCAAGAATACCTGATTGTAGATTTTAATTAAATGATTCTGGATACTAGATACAGGATGCGTTATATATCCGATTTGCATTTTATCCAGCATCACTTTAATTGTTTTCGGAAACATTTAGCAAAAAAGATTTTCCTAAGCAATTAGATTGGAGGTACTTTTTAATGAAACGAATAGCAAAAATTAGATTTCAAAAGAAGGGCGCGATTTTAGATTATGATGCACGTGACCTTGATTTAGAGATAGGGGATAAAGTAATGGTGGAGTGGGAGGATGGACTCAAGATGGGCACAGTAACCGAGGTTAAAGAATCTGATTCTTCTATTCCCTCTCTCAAATCTCACCAAAGGGTTATTAGAAAGACAACAGAGGCTGATCTTGACTATGAATCCAGGAAGGGTCATAAAGAAAAGGAGGTCTACCAAGCTTGTCTTGAAAGAATTAAGGAGCTGGAACTTCCCATGAAATTAGTTAAGGTTGAAAGTATCCCGAATATCAATAAGTTTACCTGTTATTTTACTGCAGAAGGAAGAATAGATTTCAGAAACTTGGTAAAAAATTTAGCATCTGATTTTCATGCAAGAGTAGAAATGAAACAGATTGGGTCTCGCAATCGAGCGAAAATGGCAGGAGGTATTGGACGCTGTGGAAGAGAGTTGTGCTGCTCTTCTTTCCTTCATGATTTTGAGCCAATTACCGTCAGGATGGCTAAGGACCAGGGATTGTCCCTTGATCCAACAAAGATCTCAGGAGTATGCGGCAGACTGATGTGTTGTCTCATCTATGAACATAAAACATATTGTGAGTACAAGAAAAGACTTCCCAAGTACGGGAAAAAAGTGGTTACAGAATTGCTAACAGGAAAGGTTACGAAACAAGATATTTTAAGACAAAAAGTTTGGATCAAACCAGATAATAGTAGTAAAGAAATAGAGGTACCACTTGAAGAAATTAAAAAAGAAAGCTTTTTGAAAATAGGAAAGAAAAAATAATATTGGATAATTCATGGAAAACACATTTTATGTAACCACACCAATATACTACGTTAATGACATTCCTCACATTGGGCATGCTTATACTACCATAGCAGCCGATGTCTTGGCAAGATACCATAGATTAACGGGATCAAAAGTATTCTTTCTGACTGGTATAGATGAACACGGTCAGAAAGTTCAAGAAGCAGCACGAGAGAGAAACATATCTCCCCAGGAGCACTGTGATGAAATGGTTGTCCGCTTTCAAGATCTTTGGAAGAAGTTCAACATTTCTAACGACGCTTTCATTCGAACCACAGAAGAAAGGCATAAAACAGTTGTACAAGAAATCCTCATTTACCTATACAAAAAAGGGGAAATATATAAGACAAGCTATGAAGGATGGTATTGTGTACCCGACGAAAGATTCTGGACCGAAAAGGACCTTGTTGAAGGTTGCTGCCCTGAATGTGGGCGTACTGTCCAACAGATAAAAGAGTCTAATTATTTTTTCCGAATGAGTAATTATCAAAAATGGCTCATTGACTATATTGAGAAGCATGAAAGCTTTGTTCTTCCCCAAACTCGCCGAAATGAGATCCTGGGATTCCTGAGACAACCTTTGGAAGACCTTTGCATTTCACGCCCACGGAAACGTCTCTCCTGGGGGATACCGATTCCATTCGATAGTGATTATGTAACATATGTCTGGTTTGATGCCCTCATTAATTATGTTAGTGCATCAGGATACCTTAAAGACAATGATAGATTTTTTCCCTTCTGGAAGAATGCCGTTCATCTCATTGGCAAGGATATTCTCACAACCCACTGCGTCTATTGGCCAACAATGCTAAAGGCTATGGGTCTTGAACCCCCTCGGATGGTATTTGCCCATGGGTGGTGGACAATAGAAGGCAAGAAAATGTCTAAATCTCTACATAATACGGTTGAACCCAATATGCTTATTGAAAATTATGGAACTGACCCCATCCGTTTTTTTCTCCTGCGAGAGGGTACATTTGGACTAGACTCAGATTTTTCACACAAGGCACTTATTCATCGCGTCAACAGCAGCCTGGCTAACGACCTGGGAAATCTTTTAAATCGTTCACTTGCCATGACCATTAAATATTTTAAGGGACGTATACCAAAACACTCAAGCTTTGAAGCAATTGATGAGAGTTTACATGAGAAGGCAGTTCAGGTTGTGAAAAAAGTAGACACTCATATGGGGGAAGTAGCTTTCCAAAAGTCATTGGATTCAATCTGGGAATTAATAGCAATGACCAATAAGTATATCGATGAGTCTGCACCTTGGTTCCTGGCAAAAGATACGAACAAGCAGAAAAGACTGGCCACAGTAATTTATTCCGTGCTTGAATCCTTAAGGTTCATATCTATCTTACTCTTTCCCTTTATCCCCTCATCAGCAGAAAAAATGTGGGGGGCGCTGGGAATGAAGGAAAGCATAGACCAGCAAAGGCTCGATAACATTAAGAAATGGGGTATGTTAAAAGAGGGAACAGTAGTGACAAAAATACCTCCTCTTTTTCCACGAATAGAAAATTAATCTCGCAAGATAGCTCGGACAGAGCTTTAGACATAACTCAAATTTAATCATTTCCCCCCACCATACATCGAGGGGCATTGATTCCAAACAAGCACAATCCATCCCAAGGAACAACTATACTGAATCATGGCAAAACGCATTTTTAACCTGGCTAACAATTTGACACTTACCAGGATTGTTATTGCACCTATTCTGATTATTATTCTTCTCAATTCCACCAGCAAAACCTCCTGCCTTATTGCTGCCGTAATCTTTGCGCTAGCTGGATGTACAGACTGGCTGGACGGCTATATCGCCCGGAAACAAAATCTCGTTACCTCTCTAGGAAAATTTCTAGACCCCTTGGCTGACAAGATTCTGGTAAGCATAACTCTGATTATGCTCCTCTCCTTAAACAGGGTTCCCGCCTGGATAGTAGCTATCATTATAGCCAGAGAAGTGGCTGTAACCGGTTTGAGAATTGCAGTTGCTCATGAGGGAATTCCCATTGAATCCAGTAGGCTGGCAAAATATAAGACAGTTTTTCAACTGATTGCAATTGTAGGACTTCTTATTCACTACACCTACTTTAATATAAGTTTTCACCTGGTAGGCATGATTGTTTTGTGGATAGCCATGTTTATTACTATCTGGTCAGGCCTTATCTATTTTATCAAATTTTTTGAAAAAACCTTCACATCCTAAACCATCCATAGCATGCCCTCTGTTTGCTGTAATCTGCTCCAATGAGAGTCATCGCAACTATCCTTTTTTAACCAAACCATACTTCACGGCATCACTATGTCATTGGGAAAGCCAGGAATGTTGAATGGGAACAACGGTATCGATCGTCAAGTGTGATGATTACGAATCTGAAAAGGTATATCAAAAAGTAAAAGACGGGCTAAATCTCCTTGGTGGCATAGGTTCTTTTGTAAATAAGGGAGATCAGGTCCTGCTCAAGCCCAACTTTTTGGTAGGCAGATCACCAGATAGATGTGTCAATACACATCCAGCAATTGTGAGAGCAGTAGCAAAATTAGTGCTGGAGGCAGGAGCCAATCCAATGATTGGTGATAGTCCTCAATTGGGTAGCGCTCTGAAAGTAGCCGAGAAATGTGGGGTGGCTGAAATTGCAAGGGAACTGGGTATAGAGATTGTGGAATTTGAACCCATTGAGGTTAGGCACCCGGGCGGAAAGTATTTCAAACATTTTGTTTTGGGGAAAGCTGTTCTTGAAGCTGATAAAATAATAAATCTTCCGAAGCTAAAAACACACAACCTCACTTTTCTTACCTTGGCAGTGAAAAACATCTTCGGATGCATTCCAGGAGCACGAAAAGCACAATGGCATGTGAGAACTTCACAAAAAGGCAATGAATATCTATCGAGAATGTTGCTGGATTTATATACCTTAATTAATCCTGCATTGTCCATTGTTGATGGCATTGTCTCTATGGAAGGTAAAGGCCCTGGTTCCGGCAAACCGCGAAAACTGGGTCTAATTATTGCTGGTACCGATGCAGTAGCTGTAGATACCGTGATAGCTGAGATACTTGGGGCATCTCCGGAACAGTATATTGCATTGAAGTTAGCTCTGGATGGACACTATGGGACTGCCCGGATAAATGATATTGAAGTGTTCGGGGAGTTGATTAACGAGACAAAAATTGATGATTTCCAGTTCCCTCCAAAAATTACAGAAATTGAGGG
>WTBG01000088.1 GCA_013139225.1 Deltaproteobacteria bacterium | reverse complement strand
CCTAAAGAAATTTTCAAAAGTTACATGAAGAGTGTGAAAAAGTATGCCAATGCAGCAATAAAAGAAGAGGTTATTATATAGTAGAAATGTTGGCAACCTCGTAAAAATTGCGTCACTCCCGCGAAACATGTACTCGACCCTGATCGGAGAGCGGGAGTCCATAACAACCTGAAATCACTGGATTCCTGCTTTCGCAGGAATGACAAATAAGAGGGCAATTGGATTCATAGAAGAGTGTGCTTGAAATGATAGGGAAAAATAGTATAGCGCTTTTATGTTTAGTAATTACGCTGCTATGTTGTGCGGATGCCAGGGCGGGTTATGTGCCTCAAGGAGAGGGGAAAATGAGCACACCCGATGAAGGTATGTCAGTCGATGACTACATGAAGTTATGGTATCACCTGAAATACAGCAAAGACTGCAATGATTATCATAGTCACGGCTGGGTAATAAAGAAGGATAAGCGTGGCTATATTCGCAAACAGGAGTGGTTGAGGTATATGATCACTCTCAGAAGAGAAAGCGATGATCTGGACTTTAAAGATCTGATTACCTTGCTCAACCCACAAAATGTAAAAGGTCTGTCGGTTCTCACCTGGACTTATATAAGTCCTAATAGGGATCAGGATGTCTGGCTATGGCTTCCCAGTTTGAGGAAGATTAGACGTGTTTCTCAATCTGATGGAGATGATTCCTTTATCGGTGCAGACAGTACCTATGATGAGGTGATGACCAGGAAGTGGGATGATGAAACCTACAAAATGATCGGGGAGGAAGAGTTCTCTGGTTATCATTCCTGGCATACTGATAAAACCTACTATAAGGGACTTAACTGCAAAGTGATAGAGGCAACCACTAAAAAGAAGGACTGGTATTATGTGAAGAGGAGAATATTCTTCGAAAAAGATACTGCTCTTAATGTTTTCGAGGATTATTATGATGAAACAGGGAAGAGGTTTAAGACCGTTTTTAGACTATGGTCAGACCAGTCAGAGATGAAATATAAAACCTATCTCTTGCCTGAATTTACTAATATAAGGGAGAGTCACTCCAGTGCGCTTCCGATTGAAGATGTTAAATTTGACCAGGGCTTAAAAGAGAATTTCTTTTCTGAACGAGTATTGATGCGATCCAAGTGGTAAATTACTCACCGCAGAGCACGCGGAGAAGAATATACAAAAGTTATTATTAATCTCTGCGATCTTAGCGTTCTCTGCGGTGAAACTTATTAATAAATTCATACTTTTCTAAGGGAGTTAACAATGAAGGTTCTTTTTGTCATGCCACCATTGGGTGCATGGTCAACATGGGGGAGCACGAGAGCCCCAAATCAGTTTTATGCACAACTGGCTGCTTATCTCAGGGAAAAGGGTACTGCTGAAGTGGATGTTCTCGAGGCCAGGATTTTAGAGATGACTGTTGAGGAAATGATCGAAGAGGTAAAAAGCAGAAAGCCGGATGTGGTTGTCATGGGTGATGTGCTTCACACTACCGGTGGTGCGGCGATAATTTGGCATTTTAATATGACTGCGCAGAAGATCAAGGAAACACTTCCTGGTTGCAGAATTGCGGTTGGGGGACTCTGGTATTCTGCACTCTATAGAGAAACTTTAGAGACCAACCCCGCTATAGATTTTATCCTGGTGGGTGAGGCAGAAGAAACATTGCGTGAACTGGTTGAAGGACTTGCTTCAGGTGGTAAGAAGCTTGCTGAGACAGCAGGTTTGGCGTCAAGAAAGAACGGGACAGTTGTGATGGGACCACACAGGGAGCTGATTTCTAATCTTGATCTTCTTCCTCTGCCTGCCTACGATCTCTTTCCTATGGATAAGTATGTAGGCCATACCTATTGGGAGAACTACTGTGAGATCTTCACCAGCAGAGGGTGTCCAGGAGGTTGTTCTTTCTGTTACGAGTGGAGCATGTATGATCCCAGGTTCCCCAAGGATTTTACCTCCTGGAGATGTCGTTCAGCAAAGCAGGTGGTTGATGAGCTGGAGCTCCTGACAAAGAGATTTGGTGTCAAGACCGTAGTATTTTTAGATGATGCCTTTAATGTAAGTACTCAATTAGTTGAGGAGACGTGCAACGAGATTATAAGACGTGATATCAAAATAAATTGGGTCATCCTGGGAAGAGCACCTGACTGGATTAGACAGGCAGATCTCTTTCCCCTGATGAAAAAGGCAGGGTTGTTTATGGGGCTGGTAGGCATTGAGGTAGCAACCGATCAGGAGTTGCGATCCATAGGGAAGGGGATTACCACCTCTCAGGCAAAAGAGACTATCAAAAAGCTGAGGGAACACGATATTGCTACCATTGGGACATTTTTAATTGGTTTTGAAAACGATGATGAAAAAAAGATTAAGGAACGATTTGATTTTGCTGACCAGGTTGATCCTGATATCTTCGCCCTCCATTTTGTGACTCCCATGCCTGGTTCACCTGTCTGGAAGAAAAAGGTGAGGCAGAGGCAGATAGAGCCAAAAGACTTGGATTTAAGGAGATGGGATTTACAACATCCAGTTGTGCCAACGAAGCATCTATCAGTTGAAGAACTGGGAAGACTGGGAGCATGGTGTAGCAGGGAATTCTACAGTAGGCCAGAGAGAATACATAGAATAATGGAAGGTAACTACTCGCCTTTGGTAAAATTGTGCGTAAAAGACTTCATGTCTAACGTTTCTAATTTTGAGCGCGCAGCTGCAGCAGGAGAGGTATACATTTAGGGAGAAAGAGATGAAGATACTGGGTATCTGTGGGACTCACAAAAGAGGTGAGGTTAAATCTTCAAGCGAGTGGTTTTTGAAGGTGGCGCTTGAGGGCGCTCAGGAAAAGGGAGCTCGGACAGAGTCGATAAGACTTATTAACTACAACATAATTCCCTGTACCGCTTGCAACAGGTGTTTTTGTGGTCAGTTATGCCCCCTTCTGGAAAATTCCAAAGATGAAGCAAAGATTGTATTTGATAAACTGGCTGAAGCCGATGCCCTCATCTTTTCCTCGCCGGTATATGCCTACAAAATGCCCGCAGTGGTTTTTAATTTTATCCAGCGTACCCGACCACTCCACGAGAAGGAACGTGCAGATATTTGGGGAACAGAAATTACTGCCTATAAATGCAATCCATTTAAGGGCAAGGCAGTGGGCAATCTAGCAGTGGGAGCGGGACTGGGTTTAGAGGGTACTCTCTATGACCTCTTTCACTATCTTAAGGCGATGACTGCAACCTCGGTAGCCTGTGCAGGAATTGCTCTATATGAACCAGAGATAAAGAATCTCTGCATGGTGAATGGAAAATTCGCCATGAAACATGAGCTTATGAAAGAGATGTTGGATAAAGACATTCCCGGTTATGAAGAAAATGAAAATGCCATAGCTATGGCACGGGCAGTGGGCAGACAGGTATTTGATATTGCCAGCTCAGATTTATTTAAGGGAGTAGCTGAGATTATGAGATTTTAGTTTATAAACATCAACCGTAGAGGACGTGGAGTAAATATAAATATGCTGATTCAGCAGAAGGTTGCTTATATTAATTTAAACGACAGATCAATTTCCATCCAGAT
>WTBG01000080.1 GCA_013139225.1 Deltaproteobacteria bacterium | reverse complement strand
TGGCAGGTTTCACAATTGACCGATGAGTGGCCATTATCTTTCTGATCACTATACTGCACCTCGTGGCAATCTTTGCAAAATGCAGATTCCAGATAAACCAAAGGCAAATCCATTTGTTCTTTTACATTATCTCCCCGGTAGTGTCCATACCTGCCAAATGATTGCGGTATCAGGAACCATCGTACTAAAAACAAAATTACCACAACAACTACAATAACAATCAACAACCTTATAATGTGTTCCCTGTGCTTCACTACTATCTCCTTATTCTGGTTGCTGAGTTGCTTTATCGTCCTTTGATTTAAAAAAACCCCTGACAATCCAGATAACAAGAGCAATAAGTACACCGAGTATAATAAGAATATTTAACACTTCAACAGAAAAAACGAGCGGCTGGTTTTCCCAAGAAGGATCGAGGTGAAATGGACCAAAGACAACCTTTCCAGGTTTTGCATCTAAAGAATGACATTTTCCACAGTATGTCTCTGTCTCTGGGTTTTCACCATGCCCAATTGCCTGTGTATAGTGGCAATTAATACACTCGGAAGAATCAAATCTGTTGGAAATATCAGATTTCCTGTGGGCTGAGATCCTGAATACGGCAAGCCTGTTAAACAAAGTGGTTGAAGGCTCTCTTTCCTTATGACAGGAAAGACAAATCGCTTTTATGTTTCCATTAAAAACAGTAGACTCGGGATCATCCTTAGCACGTGTATCGTGAGGAATATGGCAATTAGCACAGTCAGGTTTTAGTTTTCCCTCTTCCACTTCTGCGGTCCAGTGGGGAGTTTGATAATAGCTGTCGGCTTCTTCCTCGTGGCACTCACCACAGTTTACCTTGTCTAATCCCTCTTGGGGATGAGTGTCTGGTGTTGCATCAAGATGGCAATCATCACAAGTTAACCCAACTACCTCGTAATGAATATCTTTTTCCCACTTCTCCTGATCCACATAGAGTGTAGAAACATTTTCAGGTATCGTTTCAGCAGATCGGCCATAATCCTTATGACAAACCAGACATTCACTGTCCTCATATGCCTGGACATCCTTACAGGTATAAAGGGTAAGGACAAATGTTAATACCATTAACAAGAGTACCAGTGTAACGTTCAATGTTCTTAAACACTTTTTCATATTAAAGGTCTCTTAAGCGATTCCCTATAATCAATCCATTACAAGCCGGCTCTTCAGACATCTTTTTTCTCCATGGCCTCTAGAACCAGCTCTGCCAAATCCTGTGCCTTAATTGATTCCTCCATACCTTTATCTTTGGTAGCATCTTCAAGCATGGTCAGGCAGAAAGGACATGCAGTCCCTATCATGTCAGCCCTGGTTTTAATCACGTCGTCGAAACGCAGGTGATTTATTCTCTTTCCGATATTCTCTTCCATCCACATCCGACCTCCACCTGCACCACAGCAAAAACTTCTCTCAAACCCGCGATCCATCTCAACCATTTTTACACCAGGAATATTGCTGATAACCTCTCGAGGTTCGCTATAAATAGAGTTATAACGGCCGAGGTAGCACGAGTCATGATAGGTAACAGTGTGGTCGATAGAATGTTTCAGTTTTAACTTTCCTTCTTTGATCAAACTTAAAATAAACTCGCTATGGTGGTAAACTTCAAAGTTGCCATCAAACTGTGGATACTCATTTTTAATAATATTATAACCATGGGGGCAAGCAGTTACAATCTTCTTCACACCATATTTCTTCATGCATTCTATATTTTCCTGAGCAAGTGTCTGGAAGAGATATTCATTCCCCATTCTACGGGCTGAATCGCCACAGCATTTCTCCTCAGCACCCAGGATACCGAAACGTATTCCTGCTGCTTTAAGAATCTTTACAAAGGATACTGCCACTTTCTTACTACGATCATCAAATGACCCTGAACAACCAACGTAGTATAAAATATCAATTTCTTTATCTTCAGCATCAGATAATACTTTTACATCCAAATCTTTAGCCCAATCCCCCCTGGTTGCCAATCCAACCCCCCATGGGTTGCTATTCACTTCCATATTTTTGAACACACCCGCCACCTCAGAAGGAAAGCTGCTCTCCATCATTACCAGGTATCGCCTCAGGTCAACCACTTTAGGAATCTGCTCAACAAATACCGGACACTGCTCCATGCAGGCCATACAGCTTGTACATGCCCAGAGTTCATCGGCCGTAACCGCATTTCCCACAATGGGAGCAAGTGAATTTTCGCCCCCTTTTTTATCCTTTTCCCCAAGCAGAACTTTTCTCTCTTTCTTCAAGTGATCTTTTAAATCCTGAATCATCTTCTTTGGAGTAAGCGGTTTCTCTGAAAGATAGGCAGGACACTGATCCTGACACCTTCCACATCGGGTGCAGGCATCCAGGTCAAGCAACTGCTTCCATGTAAATTCATTAATAGTCGTTACTCCATATGTTTCAGCAGTCTCAAAATCAGTTATGGGTGCCAATTCCCCTTTAGGTCCGGTTGACCTCAGGAACACATTGAGAGCAGAACTTATAATATGGAATAGTTTTGAATAAGGAAGATAGGCAATCAATCCTAAAACGAGGAAGAAATGAATCCTCCAGAAGATATGGTGAAGAAATACAGCACTTCCTTCTCTTATAACACCAATTCCCAAAAGTATTTTTGCAGTAAGAAACCCCACCGGAACCCAGACAGCATCCTGGGGATTAGTGATACCAATACGAAAACCCTCTATCAAAAATCCAAAAAAGAAAATACTAGTGATCAGGATAAGTGTTATGGCATCATCTGCTGTATTGTCCAAACGATCAGGCTTTATCAGATATCGCCTTAAAATCGCTAATAAACATCCTGCAAAGGCACAAAGACCAATGAGATCAAGCACACATGAGAAATACCTCCCAAAAGTGACAGGGAGAGAAA
Source organism: Deltaproteobacteria bacterium (assembly GCA_013139225.1). Lineage (GTDB taxonomy): Bacteria > Desulfobacterota > WTBG01 > WTBG01 > WTBG01 > WTBG01. The sequence goes on along the minus strand of WTBG01000080.1, from coordinate 3,784 downwards.
AGGGACATTGAGTAATAAGAATGACCGCCAGAGGAATACAAAATCCAACTAAAATGAAGAGGTGCATGATGCCGGGATAGAATTCTTTTAAAAAGTATTTCTGCACTACTCCATAGCGCACAGCCGACCAGATCCTGCTGCCTATAGAACCACCCCTTACCTCCTTCTGCCCCACAAGCCACAGACAAACATGGCTATAAGTTCCGTAACAAAAGAGTGCAAGGGCTAATATGATAAAGGGAACATCCAGCAAACTAATCATTAATATACCTTTTTATTTTTCATCACAGAGGTAATTGCAGTGCAAACAAAACACGAAAGAGAAATCATAAAAAATGCATTCAAAGCTCTCACCCTTCATTCACATGAGAAGGCAAAAACCTTGAATGCATAAATTAATTATTCAAAAGCACCTGATAAGTAATCATAACCCCTGAAAATGCAGACTAATCTTTCTTTAGCTTCTTAATCTCCTCAGTCAATTTCGGCACAACCTTAAAGAGATCGTCACAAATTCCATAATCACACTTACCAAATATTACCGCTTCTGGATCTTTATTGATTGCCACAATATATTTCGATGTTCCCATCCCGGCAAAGTGCTGGATGGCACCAGAAATGCCACAGGCAACATAGAGGTTAGGGGAAACTACTTTACCGGTTTGTCCTACCTGCTCAGACTGTAACTTCCAGCCAGCATCCACTGCTGCTCTTGAAGCACCAACGGTAGCATTTAAAACCTCTGCCAATTCTTCAAGTATCTTAAAATTCTCCTGGCCTTTCATTCCACGCCCACCAGAAACGATAACTTCAGCCTCTGTAAGATCCAGTTTCTCACCTGCTATTTTAACTACTTCGACAACTTTAGCTTTAATATCATCCGGACTAATCTCAACCGCCACTTTTATAACTTCCGCCTTACGGGATTCATCAGGCGGACTGGGAATAAGCACATTGGGGCGGATCGAGGCCATCTTAGGTGTTGCATCAGAAAACCCCACCTCTGCATATGCCTTGCCAGCATACATCGGTCTCTTCACGAAAAACTGATTGCTATCATCCAGTCCAATATCCGTACAATCCACAGCTAAACCTGTTTCCAAACGAGCAGCTACTCGGGGGAAAAGATCCTTACCCGTAACGGTAGCTCCACACAGTAAAATGGAAGGCTGATGCTGTTTGACCAAGTCAGTTAAAGCTTTGGTATAACCCTCTGTCGTATACTGATTAAGCATCTCGTTCTCAACAACATATACTTTATCTGCACCATACGGTCCACACTTATCAGCCAAAGCTTCTACCTGATTTCCTACGATGACCGCACAGAGCTCTTCCCCAATCTTGTCAGCTATCTTTCTAGCCTCACTCAAAATTTCAAAGGTTACCTTTCTTACAGACCCATCACTATGTTCTGCAAAAACCCAAATTCCTTTTGCCATGATTATTCTCCTTTCTTTTTCCTTATATTACCTTAGCTTCTTCTCTAAGTAATGTCGCTAATTTTGATGCTGTCTCTTCTGCTGTTTCTCCCTCAATTATATTACCAGATTCTCTCTGTGGGGGAGAATACATTTTAAGAATCTGAGTTTTAGCTCCAGCCTTTCCTACAGCATTTGGATCAAGACCTAAGTCAGCAATTTTTACTGATTTAACTTCCTTCTTCTTAGCCTTCATAATACCAGGTAGCGAAGCATAACGTGGCTCATTTAAACCCTTCTGGGCAGTTAAAACAGCAGGTAAAGGAACTTCAATAATTTCCTCACCTCCAATAATTTGTCTGTTTACCTTCGCTTTCTTACCATCTTCAGAAACCTCAACCTTAGTCACAACCACAATCTGAGGAATCCCCAACATCTCGGCAAGAGCTGGTCCCACCTGAGCAAGGTCATCATCAATAGCCTGTTTACCACAAAAGATGAGGTCATATTCCATACCCTTTATGGCAGCTGCCAGGGCTTTTGCTGTGCTAAAGGCATCCCCGCCTTCAAATGCCGGGTCATCCAGGTGAACAGCTTTATCCGCACCCATTGCTAATCCAGTTCTGATAGCCTCAATGGCGCGTTCAGACCCCAGACAAACAATAGTTACTGTACCCCCAAATTTCTCCTTTAATAGCAATGCTTCTTCCACTCCATACTCGTCATAAGGGTTCATCACAAATTTGATATCGCTATCGACAATCCCCGACCCGTCCGGTTTAACCCTAATTTGAGCTTCAGTATCCGGAACCTGCTTCATACACACAATAATGTTCATAACAATACCTCCTCACTTTCATCAACTAATAATTTACCCCTATTTCATAACTCCTTCTATAAACATATCACTTATCTGTTCTGAAGATTCCTCTACACTATACCTTTTACTCCTTGACAACACCCAGTATCTCCCCATCTCATCCAGAGCTCCAAAAAAAGCCCTTTTTGCTATACCTGTATTGATACCCTCTTTAAAAATCCCCTTTTCCTGACCTTCTCGTATAATGTATGCAAATATATTTATGTAGTCCGTGTAGTGATCTTTTACATACTCCCTCATAAATTTACTGCTCTGTCTCAATTCAACCTGCGCCACTTCTGCCCATTCCTGATTCTCAGTAATCATGTTTAGATGCTGAAAAGCAAATATCCTTATCTTCTCTACCGGGTCATGACACTTACTTAGCTCTTTTTTCATATTACTTATCATTTTCATCATCTCGGTTTCAAAGACAGAAATAAGGATGTCATCTTTATTTTTAAAATAGAGATATATTGTCCCATCAGCTACCTCTGCCTCTTTAGCAATCTCCGAAACCCTGGAATTGTAAAAACCTTTCTTTGCAAAAACCTTAAGGGCAGCTTTGATGATCCTTTGGTGCTTATCTTCACTTTTTGAATGATTATTCTTCATAACTAACTAATTATTAAAATGAAATTTATTAACATTAAAAATGAATGATTGTTCATTCATAATATCTAGCATAGCACATTTTAGCTGTCAAGTCTTATTTGGGACTTTTACAGTCAATTTTCTTTGCGTTTCTGTTGCCAGATAGAGATACCTGTGATAGAAATCTTTCAAGCGTGCTCAATTTCTCCTAAAGGAATTATGATGAACACAACTTATCGGAAATTACTATGTGTGAAATGTTTCTATCTGGTACTCTTTTGTGCTTTGCTTTTTCCCTGTTGTGCACATGTTCAAAAACGAGAAATGGAGACTACCGCATACTGTGGGTGTAAAAAATGTTGTGGATGGACTAGAGGCCGCTGGATATATCTCAAGCTGAACGTCTGGAATCGGTATTACGTATCCGGCCCGGACAAAGGGAACAAATATTCTGGACGCACTGCCAGTGGGACCAAACCACACGAATACCATCCCGGACTTTTTTCAGTAGATAGTGTAAAACATCCATGGATGATACCGGTTCGCATTATCTTTTTCCCCTGGCTGTTTCTCCCCCGCCCTGGCACTATCGCTGCCGATACAAAGTATTATCCCTTTGGAACTGTTATGTGTGTTGAGGGATATGGCAAGGGAGTTGTCGAAGACCGCGGTTCCGCTATCAAAGGGCAAGATCGAATAGACCTTTTTTTTCGCTCCCACCGCAAAGCACTAAAGTGGGGTAGAAAAAAAATAATGGTCGAAATAAGAAAATGAATCGTTCCCAAAGCAACCTTAAAAAATGAGCAGAAATAAGAAATCAGAAAAAATAGTTTTAGTATCCCAGATTTTGCAGTAGGTATTGTAGCGAGACGTAGAAAACCGCAGCGAAACGTGCAGTTGGAGCGATTTTGCG
>WTBG01000013.1 GCA_013139225.1 Deltaproteobacteria bacterium | reverse complement strand
TGTGAGGACTAAAGTAATGTCTACTAAGCAAGAACATATAGCTGAAATTATAGATGGACTTCCCAACATATGTGGCTTTGATGAGCAGGTAATTAAATCTGCAGAAAGTAACAAAGCTGTTTTTAAGCCAGCTACCAATATCTCACTGGATAAAGTGCAATCGGCATTTGTTATTGCTCTCCACATGCATCAGCCTACCATTCCCGCTGGTGGAGGTGAGCTGTCTACTGCTGCTCTTATAGGTAACCTGCAGCATATGTTTGATCATCCCAATGTTGGTGACAACCATAATGCTTCTGTGTTTGCCTGGTGTTATAGCCGAATGGCGGACTTTATTCGAGAGTTTGTGAACCAGGGAAAGAACCCGAGAGTTATGTTGGATTACTCGGGTAACCTCCTCTGGGGGTTGAGACAGATGGGCAAAGGGGATGTTTTGGAAAATCTAAAGACCATTACCTGTGATGATAAATACTCACCCTATGTGGAGTGGTTGGGAACCATGTGGGGGCATGCAGTTGTTTCTTCTACGCCTGTGCCTGATTTTGCATTGCATATACGGGCCTGGCAGCACCACTTTGCCGCTATCTTTGGATGGGAAGCCTTACACCGGGTAAAAGGGTTTTCTCCACCTGAGATGCATTTGCCCAATCATCCGGATGTCTGTTATGAGTATATCCAATCACTTAAGGAATGTGGTTATAAATGGCTGTTGGTTCAGGAGCATACGGTAGAAAACATGGATGGTTCTTCCTTGTCGCGTCAGCACCTGCCACATCGGTTGATAGCCAGAAATTCAGAGGGGAAGGAGATATCCATTACAGCTCTCATCAAGACCCAGGGGTCCGATACCAAACTGGTTGCTCAGATGCAGCCCTTCTATGAAGCTAAGGGATTAGAAAAAATTGATTTAAATGGTGTTGCCATTCCCCCCCTGGTTACTCAGATAGGTGATGGTGAAAATGGTGGTGTGATGATGAACGAGTTTCCCGAAGCCTTTAAAAATGCTTTCAATCAAATAGGACGAGAAGGAGTGGTAAGCCTGAATGGTACGGAATATCTTGAGCTGATCGAAGCGGGTGGATGTACACCAGATACATACATTCCTGTTCAACCTATTCATCAGCATCCTGTATGGGAGAGAATGGGGAAGGGGGGCAAAAAAGATGTGGATGAAGTAATAGAAGAGATTAAAAAAGAGAATCATACATTTCACATGGAAGGTGGTAGCTGGACGAACAATCTCAGTTGGGTAGAAGGCTATGAAAATGTCCTGAACCCCATGAACAAGCTGAGCGCACTATTTCACGAAAAGCTGGATAATCAGAAAATTAATAAGAAGGGTTATGACTATCGTAATGCATTGCTCCACCTCTTAATTTCTCAAACGAGCTGCTTCAGATATTGGGGGCAGGGGGGGTGGACTGATTATGCTCGAGAGATATGCCGGAGAGGGACGGAGATAGTAAACGAACATTTCTGATTGGATTAAAACGAGCGGCAAATTTAAAAGGAGATATCATGAAAGTTACATCATTCACTGTACTTCCCGAAACTCCTGAGGAGTTGAATCCTTTAAAGGAAATCGCATACAATATGTGGTACAGCTGGAATTGGGAAGCTGTAAAACTTTTTATTGCACTTGATCCAGAATGCTGGGAAAAGTCATATCAAAGCCCCATCAATATGCTTTGCATGCTCCCTCTTCACAAAATGGAAGAAGCAGCTCGAAACCAGGATTTTATTTCGCAGATGAATCGTGTGTATAAGAACTTTCAGAAATACTTGAATGAGAAACCCTGGTTTGAAAAAAAGTTTGGGGAAAAGAAGAAATCTTTGATAGCCTACTTTTCCTGTGAATATGGTATTGATGAAGGGTTACCCCTTTATTCGGGTGGGCTTGGTATCCTGTCTGGCGACCATATGAAATCAGCAAGCGACCTCGGTATCCCACTCATGGGGGTTGGTCTGTTTTATCGACAGGGATATTTTAAACAATCTCTCAACGCAGATGGTTGGCAGACGGAGTCCTATCCTGAAAACAACCGTCATAGAATGCCGCTCACATTAGAAAGGGATAAAAAAGGCGATCCCCTTTTGGTTGACTTGTCCGACACAAATATTCCCGTTAAATTTCAAATATGGCGAGTGGAGGTTGGTCGTACCCCACTTTACCTCCTCGATACAAACATTTCTTCTAATCCACCAGAACACCGATTAATCACCATGCAGCTTTATGGTGGGGATAGAGATATGCGGATAAAGCAGGAGATACTTTTAGGTATAGGTGGTCTAAGGGGACTATACGCTTTAGGGTTAACACCCAGAGTGTGCCATATCAATGAGGGACATGCAGCCTTTCTTATGTTGGAAAGGCTAAGGCTTCATATGCAGGAAGAAGGTCTTTCTCTTAAGGAGGCATTCGAAGTTTGTTGGGCGAGTAACATATTTACAACCCATACTCCTGTCCCTGCTGGTAATGAACGTTTCAATACACAACTGGTGCAGAAGTATTTAGGTGGTTATGTTGAAAAAATGGGTTTTAGCTGGAATGATTTTTTAGCTCTGGGACGTGAAGATCCGAACAACCAGGGGGAAGATTTTTGCATGACTGTTCTTGCCCTTAAATTAGCTGCTCGCAGCAATGGAGTATCTAAACTCCATGGGGAAGTTTCCAGAAAGATGTGGAAAAACCTTTGGCCCCATCTGCCTGAAGATGATGTTCCTATAACTTCTATTACTAATGGAGTTCATACCAGGAGTTGGGTAAGCCATGAGCAAGCTGCACTTTTGCAAAAACACCTTGGCTCAGCGTTTGTCGATGAGCCTATGAATTCGGATATGTGGAAGAAAGTTGTTGATATCCCCTGTACTCAACTCTGGAAACTGAAAGAGCTGCGCAGAGAGAAACTGGTTAAGTTTGTTAGAGAGAGATTGCGGATGCAATTTACCAATAGAAGGTTATCTCCTTCTGAAATTAATCTCGCCGATGAAGTGCTTGATACAAAGGCGCTTACTATAGGGTTTGCTAGAAGGTTTGCCTCCTATAAGAGGGCCAATTTACTCTTGAGTGAGCCTGAAAGGCTGGCAAATATGCTTCTTGATTCTGAGAGGCCTGTTCAGCTTATCTTTGCAGGTAAGGCTCATCCAGCCGACAATATGGGTAAGGATTTAATCAAACAGCTCATACACTTTATTCGGGATGAACGCTTCAGGCAGAAGATTGTGTTTCTGGAAGATTATGATATTAATGTTGCCAGATATATGGTTCAGGGAGTGGATGTCTGGCTTAACACACCACGAAGACCCATGGAGGCATCAGGTACCTCTGGCATGAAGGCCGCAGTTAACGGGGTGCTAAACCTGTCGGTGCTGGATGGATGGTGGCCCGAAGGATATACGAGTGGGACAGGATGGGCAATAGGGCGGGGTGAAGAATATGATGATCCCGATTACCAGGATGCGGTTGCGGGACATCTTCTCTATGATACTTTGGAAAGAGAGGTCATTCCTCTTTTCTATAAACGTGATGCTGATGGGCTTCCCAGGGAATGGATCGATAATATGAAAACGACGCTTAAAAGATTGAGTTTTACTTTCAGCTCTAATCGGATGGTTGCTGAATATGCGGAGCGATTTTATGTTCATGCTGATGAGGATTATGAGAAGTTGAGTGCTAAGAGCTTTATGTTGGCAAAAGAGATGGCTGAATGGCGTAAAAGGATAGAAGAAAACTGGAATAGAATCAAGGTTGTCAGTCTAAAGGCAGAGCTTGACGATGAAGTGCTGCGTACGGGTGATGAAATACCTGTTGTGGCTGAGATAGAGTTTGGCGATCTTAAACCAGAAGATGTTGCTGTTGAGCTCTATCATGGACAAGTTAATGATCAGGAAGAGATCGCGAATGCACATATTGAACAAATGACTGTGCAAAAATCATCAAATAATACTCATTTGTATGAGGGGAAGATAATTTGTCAATATGCGGGGCATTATGGTTTTGCTCTTCGTATTGTACCAGGTCATATAGCACTGTCTCATCGTCTTCTGCCCGGGTGTATCGTGTGGGCTTGATTGCAGGACCAAACGATTGCGGAACCAAATAGTTGTGGGGTAATGGAGTGGTGGAGTATTGGAGTGATGGGATGTGAGATTTAAAGCAGAAGATGCTGGATGTTCACATTGCGGAATTCGGATTGCAGAATGCGGATTTAAAATCCTAAGTCCAAAACAAATGGGCTGAATTTAAAAACTTTAGACACTTTAGATTATCTTAGATCACTTGCAATGAATGCGGCCTGCCCTGGTGCGACTTGTAGAGTGCCGTTGCTGCTGTTGATATTCTGCAATATAAGATTCGAGGCTTATTCCAATAAAGTTCGGTCTGGGCCAGGGAATTAAAATCCTTCAGCATCCTTAGCACAGCGGAAGCCTATATTGGTACTTTGTGTTCCGGGATCTCCTTCTCCGGTGCGATAGGCAGATCGGAGATAGAAGCTGTAGGAGTTGTACCCCCCGCCTCGGGATGCCCTCCCATGTGAGGTAGAAACCCCTCTGGGGTTATTGGTAATTCCCTCCGACTGAACATGTTTATAGTATCCCTTGGCAAACCAATCAGCAAGCCATTCCCAAAGATCCCCTCCCATGTCGTAGAGATTAAGTGCAGATTTTCCCTTTTCATAGGAACCTACTGGAGAGGTTTTTCCCACACACTCGATTCCCTGGAATTTGAAGTTGGCATGAGAGCAGTCTGGCTCTGTATTCCCCCAGGGATACGATCGAAGATCATCTCCTCGAGCTGCGTATTCCCATTCGGCTTCTGTGGGCAACCTCTTACCTGCCCATTTGGCATAGGCATAAGCTTCATACCACGATATACCGGTTACTGGTGAATTGCCCTGATTGGATACAGGATCGTTCAGCCAGTAAGGATCATCGTTAAGGTTCCACCCCAAAGGGTGGAATATATTACTAGTTTCTTTCCAGCTCCATCCTTTCTCTGGATCACTGGGGAGTTCTTCAGGTGTTACATCATAACGTGGTGGATTCTCCGGATCATATTCGTAATTGCTCATGTCAATATCACCATGGCATACGATGCAGTTACCTTCAGTTACGAGGACATTCCCTTCCGTAATCAGCCAATAGTCTTTACTCTCGTATCCTCCGGCCTCTACAAATTGTGCAAATTGGTAGTTGGTAACCTCAAATGTATCAATGTAATAGGGGGATAGAGTAATCTGGTGAAGAGGATATTCATCGGTATGTCCATAACCTTCCGGGCTTCCCATCATAAAGGTTACTTCATCTATGAAGACCATTTCATTCCCAGGATATTCACTTAAAATTTGAATTGGCATTTTGTTACTGGTTCCCAGTGTGTTGATAACGTAGATATCTCCTGTAACAGCCCAACGAGGAACGATACATGTGATTTCCTGTGGATTCCATGAAATGATTTCTGCTTCAATTCCAGGATGTAAGATTACTACACCTGCGGATAAGCCAAATTGGTTTCCTTTGATAGTAATTTGATCGTCTCCGCTTGCTGAGACCGGTTGAATGGAATTAATCGATGGGGCAAACACATCTGGATAGGAGATAGAGAGAAAAAACAGACCGCTTATGTTTCCCTTTGTCAGTTGGAAAAAAACTTTTGGCAAAGGGATGGATGGAAAAATGAATAGATATCCTGGGTAGTAGGGGGTGATTAAACAGTCTTCCAATGGCACTCCTCCGAAAAAGAAGTTCCCTTCGGTGTCAGTCTGAGTATTTTTTTCATCGGTTCCATTCGTCCATGTGAGCATCACTCCACTTACCTGGTGGCCTGTTATCGTTCCTGAAATGGATGCTCCAAGCTCGTACCTATTGACTTCTTTTATTTTGAGCATAGATTCTCTAAAGGCAGGGTAGTTTATAATCTGAAGGTAATCGTGTTTAACGATCCCAAAATCCTTGGCGACCCAGATAGTCCCGGATCTGTTGTCGAAAACGCCTATGAAGTTTAGGAAATTGATCTCCCTGTAGGAGATTTTGAGGCAATCCTTGAAAGTGCCATAGGGAACGGTGACATCTTCTACCCCTATAAGTACGCTGGTAAACGTGATGTCTATCATATTTGCCGAATCCTCTTCTAAATTTCCAACTAAAGATGCTGTAGAAGAATCGTCAGAGTAATCTCCAATACTTACAGGATTTGGAATAAATAGTATGGGATCTTCCGGAGGACTGATCTTTGCGAAGCTGTTGCTACTAGCGAAAAAGATGCTGTGGATATAATAACCTGAATCATCAACAGTTTCATAAAACCACTGCAAAGGTTCTTTTCGAACCGTGGTTTCCAGACCATTGATGGTGAGGGTCCCATCAATCACCACGGTACTTTCTCCACCTCCCTGTCTGGAATATGACCATAACTTACCTTGCTCCAGTGGAAAGTAGTTATTAATCGGAAATGTTTCAGATCTTGTCCCAAGAGGATGATGTCCCCCATTTACCGTAGCGGTTATTAAACTCCATTCAATTCCTTTGTCATCAAGAAACTTAACTCTACCCACACCTTCTGCCAGCCACATGGTTTCGTTATTGTCTCCGCTAATTTCAATTTCAAGGCAGTTTGTGAAGGTACCAGCAGGTACTGTGATTTCTTCTACGTTGTTTAAAGTAACAGTTCTGTTTAGGTCATATTGCCTGAGCACAATGCCTGTTTCTGTTGTATATAAGGTGATGGGAATGATTAAAGCGACAGACTCCCCCAGTGATAAAGATCGTGGGATCCACAAGCTGGGTGTATCGGCCCTATAGGGACCAGTAATATCGGCTCTGCGATAAAAGATGAGGCCATTTTCTTTCCAAAGATAGCAAGTATATTCACCACCATCTTCCATCACGCTCAAAGCCAGCTCTTCAGTGAAAGTTTCTTCCTCTCCATTGACAACGAAGGATTTTATTTCCTGTCCATTGGAATATGTCCAATTATCTCCTGATTGTAGTGGGAAATAGTCTTGTAAATCATGGATGGCCTCTTCAAATTGTGCTTCAGTCACGGGAGGACTTATGGCTGCAACAGGCTGCCATTCCCCTAAGAATAAGGCCAAAAATAGCAGCAGTGTACACTTCAAATATCTCTTCATGGTAAACTCCTTTAGGATTTTTTTCTGGTCAGGTGGACTTGGTACCCCAGCCCCAGGATGAAAAGAACAGCCTCGCTTACTAATAACATGTGCCGGTATTCATGCAGAGGCAGGTTAAGAAAGCGAAAGAAACTGCCTATGGCAAGCATGGCTCCCCAGCATGATGTGCTTGCCATGATAAAATAGTTCAGGAAGAAAAGCCCGCAGATACCGGATAGGATAGCAACAATGATAATCCAAGCACTCTGACCCAGGAAGAATACACCTAAGATACTGCCGATAAAGACACCTGCCAGGAACCCCGCTATTCTGATGAGGAATAAAAAACCGTATCCTCCCAATAATCCAATAATTATGGAGCCAATGATTCCGCCCCAGGGCTTGAGAATAATATCTCCTATTCCTAAGCCTATAGTTGCACCAATAATGAAGCCAAAAATAAATAGAGAAAACCGGAAGATTTTAAATCCAAAGAAACAAAGGGCAATGCCGACGATTAATGCAACAGGCCATGTTTCGAAAAGAGTACTGTTGAATTGCTCGATAATATTTAATAAACGATTTACAAATAATTCAAGGTCGTTTAGCATTAGCTCAGTGCATTCTCACACGTTTACTTTTAGTCCATTTGATTAATTCTTCTGCGGGTAAAGTATTTAATACATCCCTCGCTTCTAACCACCCGCGGCGGGCAACTGTGACACCAAGTTCCATCATCCACAACTGATCCACATGATGGGCATCGGTGCCAATGGCAATCTTAACTCCTTTTTGTTTCGCCTTCATACAGTTAATATCATCGAGATCAAGTCGTTCTGTGTATGCATTAATTTCCAGAGCTGTTCCTGTTTTGCCAGCCATTTCTATTACCTGATTGATATCCAGATCATAGGGTTCCCGTTCTCCCAGTAAACGACCGGTAGGATGAGCTATGATGTGGAGGTAAGGATTTTTCATAGCAGTGACAATTCGTTTAGTAAGCTGTTCTCTTTTTTGTTTGAATCCGGAATGGATAGCCCCTATTACCAGATCGAGTTGCTTGAGCAGGGTATCTGAGTAATCGAGCGCTCCGTCGCTTTTGATATCAACCTCAGTACCGATAAGTATTTTTATGCCAAAAAGCTTTTTGTTAATTCTTTTCCCCTCTGCTATTTTTTCTCTTAACTGTGCTTCAGAAAGACCTCTGGCAATCTTTAGAGATTGAGAGTGATCAGTTATGGCGATGTATTGATAGCCCATCTCTTTTGCTTTTAGTGCAATTTCTTCTAAAGAATGGGCACCATCGCTGTAAGTAGAATGGACGTGGAGATCTCCCTTGATGTCAGAGTCGTTGAGGAGAGATGGAAGGGTGTGGTTGAGAGCGGCTTCTATTTCACCCCGGTCTTCACGGAGCTCAGGAGGTATCCAATCCATGTGCAAGGTGGTGTATATGTCTTTTTCTCTTTTTCCACCTATCTTTTTTTTGGCGGAGAATATTCCATACTCATTAATTTTTAAATGTTCCCTCTTGGCAATCTCCCTTAAACGTATGTTATGACTTTTTGAACCGGTAAAATATTGAAGGGCAGCACCAAAGGAGTCTTTATCCACTACCCTTAAGTCCAGTTGAGTTCCTGCTGCTGTTACAATACTGCCTTTGGTGTTTCCATGGGCTAAAATATCGTTGGCTAGAGGGAGATGAACGAAAGCATCGATAATCTCCTTCCCCTTTTTGCCTGTAGCAAGGATGTCGATGTCACCTATTGTTTCTTTTCCCCTTCTCAGTGATCCCGCAGCTTCTATCGTGGTGATGTCGATTGATTTTTTTAGTTGTTTAATGGTTTCCCTGGCCGTGTTGAGGGCTTCACTAAGCAGCATCCTTTCTTTACTTAAGGTATAGAGCTCGATGCCGCGCATAATGTTTTCAATCTTCTTTTCACCCATCCCTGGTAAATGAGTGATCCTTCCATCCGCGACAACCTGTTTTAAATCTTCCAAGTTATTGATCTTAAATTCTTTGTGTAATAGGGCAACTGTTTTTGGGCCCAGGCTCGGTATCCCTAATAGAGCGATGAGTTCATTACTGATATCCTGTCTAAGTTGCTCAAACTTGGTGATTCTACCGGTTTCAAGGTATTCTATTATTTTTTCTGCTGTACCTTTGCCTATCCCGGGTATTTTTTGGAGTTCGCAGGATTGTGCAATCTCTTCAATATCAGTGGGGAGATCATTGAGAATGCGGGCAGCCTTTATGTAAGCATTAATCTTAAAGGGGTTGTCATCTTTGAGTTCGAGAATATCAGCCATTTTTTCGAATATTGAGGCGATTTCTCTATTTTTCATGGGTCATTTGTAACTTTCACCACAGAGATCACAGAGTACGCTGAGAATAATATGTTTAAGTAAAATCATAAAATCATTTTTAGCCAGTGGGATTGGGAATGTCCACCCGGCAAAATAAATTTATAACCTCTGCGATCTTAGCGGCCTCTGCGGTAAAAAAATATAGTAAGGCCAAATGGTTACGGTTATTTCTTCCAAAACTCAGGGACAAAGAGAACAATCACGGTATAAATTTCCAACCTGCCTACAAGCATTGAGAAACTTAGAAGCCATTTCCCAAGTGTGGGAATGTGAGAGTAATTCTCTGCTGGTCCCACAGCACTTAAACCTGGTCCGATGTTTCCTATACAGGCTGCCACAGAGCTAATGGCTGTGATGAGGTCTAATCCCAGCAGTGTCATAATAAGAGAAATGGTGGCAAAAAGGAAAAGGTAAAGATAAAAGAAGCCCCACACACCCTCCATAATTCCGGTGGAGATACTTTTGCCAGAAAGTTTCACAGGTATAACTGCACGAGGATGAATCATGCGATAGAGCTCACGGTATCCCTGCTTAAGCAATAGCATTATTCTGAAACATTTGATGCCCCCACCGGTTGAACCTGTACACCCTCCTATAAACATCAGGAGTAGCAGAAGACACTGAGGAAAGGCAGGCCATACACCAAAATTGTTTGAGCTATAGCCTGTCGTGGTAAGTATAGATGCAACTTGAAAGGAGGCATACCGAAGAGATGGAACTAAACTGTCAAAGAAGTTGAGTCTCAGGTTAATAGCTATGAGAGCTGAAGAGATCAGGAATACGCAGAGAAAAAAGTGAAGTTCACTGTTTTTCCAGAATCCTTTTAGATTGCCCAGTAGGAGACGGTAGTGGAGGGAGAAATTGATTCCAGCAAGCAGCATAAACACGATAAACACTGTTTCTAAATATGGGCTGTTATAATATTCGATACTGTTATTCCTGGTGGAAAACCCACCGGTGGCAAGAGTGGTAAAGGTGTGGCAAAGTGAATCGAAGAGGTTCATCCCGCCAGCTAAGAGCAGGATGACTTCTGTTAAGGAGATGAGAAGATAGACCTTCCACAATATGCGAGCTGTTTCGGCAATTCTGGGCTTGATCTTGTCCGGAGTGGGGCCGGGTACTTCCGCTTTATATAATTCCATTCCCCCTACTCCCAAGAAGGGTAAGATGGCAATAGAAAAGAGGATGATACCCATTCCCCCCAGCCACTGGATGAAACTCCTCCAGAAGAGGATGCTCTGCGGTAGCTGTTCAACCGACAGGCAAATGGTTGCCCCGGTAGTGGTAAATCCTGACATGGTTTCGAAATAGGCATTGGTGAAAGAATTTATACTGCCTGAGAATATAAAAGGGAGGGAACCAAAAAGGGCTACTGTAGCCCACCCCAGAGTAACAATGCAAAAACCATCACGATGAGACAGTTCCTTCTTTTTTGAAGGGAAAGCATAGAAGAGAATTAAACCGGATATGACGGTTATAACAATGGAGTAAAGAAATGCAGAAACACACCCATCTTTGTAAATAATAGATACTGTAAGGGGGAAGATCATAGTTAAGGAAAGAAATAGATATAGAAATCCAAGGATATTCAGGATAAGGGAAGGCTGCATGAGAGGACTCTTTAATTAAATTGGTTTAGTGCCGTAGCAATTGAGTGTCTAAAATACCTAAAGTTGTACAACTTTAGGTCACTTAAGCTCACTTAAAACTTTAGTCACTTTTTTTACCAGTATTCCATTTTTACCATCAGTGTCTTTTCTACTGAAGGAATGGTCGATGTCAGGGTAAAGATGATGACACGATCCCCGGGGAGGATAATGGTATTACCAGTGGGAATAATAATTTCTTCATCTCTTACCACAGCACCAATTATAGCCCCTTTAGGGAATTTAATGTCTTTAAGTGGTTTATTAACCAGGTCTGAGGTGTCCAGGGCGACAATTTCTATGGCTTCAGCATTTTCTTTGTTGAATGAAGCTACTGAGAGCACTTTCCCCTTACGTATAAATTGCAGGATGCGGCTGATGGCAGCCAGGTGAGGACTTACCACAATATCTACACCGATACTGGATACGATAGGTATATAAGAAATGTTGTTGATCAAAGATATAACCTTTTTTGCTCCCAACCTTTTAGCCAGAAGAGAAACAAGAATATTTGTCTGCTCGTCTTCAGAAACGGCTATGAACACATCAACATCCTTAATGTTTTCTTCTTCAAGAAGTTCGCGATCTGTTCCATTACCTCGAAGGACAATGGTTTTTTCTAACTTTTCTGCAATCTCTAAGCATCTTTGCTCGTCGTGTTCAATAATTTTTGTTTTTATGGCTTTTTTCTCTAAGCTTTGAGCAAGCTCAACACCGATTTCTCCACCTCCTAAAATCATTATGCGTTGGACTCTTTGTTCTTTTTCTTTAAAATAGTTAGTGACGGTGGTAATTTTTTTTGATTCGGTAACAGCATAGACTAAATCATTCTCTTGAATGACATCATCCCCCCGGGGAATGATCACCTGGTCATCTCTGAATATTGCTGCTATGATAATATCGTGTTTTTCGTTTTCTTTGCTTAGGTCCCGTAGCTTTTTACCAATTACATAACTTTGGGGATCAACCTTAATTCCAGATATTCTCACTCTACCTTCAGCAAATTCTACAACATCTACAACATCAGGAATTTCTACCAGCCTGGCTATAGCTCTTACCATCTCCTGTTCCGGATTGATTGTCAGGTCTATATTAAGATGTTTTTCTCCCAGTATCCCTGAGTTTTGGATATATTCAGGGTTTCTGATTCTGGCAATTTTTATGGGAACCTTCGATTGAACGCTGGCTACCAAACAGGAAATCATGTTTACTTCGTCGCTGTTGGTAGCAGCAATAAGTATATCAGCATTTTCAATACCTGCCTGCTTGAGCGTTTCAAAACTGCTTCCACTTCCATGAATGGTTTGTACATCGAGGTTATCTATGACACGCTTGATTTTGCTTTCATCTTTATCAATGACGACTACATCCATCTTTTCCTGGGACAATCTTGAGGAGAGGTGATAACCGACTTCACCTGCACCTACAACAATAAAATTCATTTTATTATTATATCCTCCTTAAAAGAGATAAATGTTACTATCAGAATAGGTGCCACTTATAATTTTATATACCAAAAACTTTTCGATTTCAATAAAATAGTATCTGCTTATCTACAATAGTCAAGTTGTCTATTAGTTCCTGGATCCCTGCTTTTGCAGGGATGACAGGCAAGGAGGAACCGATTGAAAAAACGTGTCATTCCCGCCCCGTATCAAGTACGGGATAAACTCCAGCGGGAATCCAGTATTGTTAATAATTTCATCAGGGTATTCAACTGGAGATTTCTGGATAACCAGAAAATAGTATTCGTTTTCCATCCCTTGTGATATAAATAGAACGATTGGACTAATGGCCCGCCCTGGTGCGACTTAGCTGAGAATGTTTTACTGCCTTGACGTTTCAAAATCGGAGATCTAAGACTTATCTTAATAAAGTTCGGTCTGGGCCAGGGAGTAGAGGTTTTGATACACAGGTTTCGGGTTACGTGTTTCGTATTAAAACCTTAAAATCATACCCGCAACCCATAACTTGAAACTCGCAACGGGCCTTTAGCCTCTTCTCGATAATGGATAAGTTTAAGGATGGAGTTTTATGGAAGTATTTATTATCGGTTCTGGCACATGTGTCCCTTCTCTGAGACGAGGCTCTCCAGGAACCGTTATCAGAGTTGGAAATAGTACCATACTTTTAGATAGCGGATCCGGAACATTAAGAGA
>WTBG01000022.1 GCA_013139225.1 Deltaproteobacteria bacterium | reverse complement strand
GCAACCTGTTGCAAGTGGATCATATCCGTCTTCGCAAAGACACTACATCTTCCAGCAATGCGGGGTGGATTTTTTGATTGTAATGCCAGTCGACCGAACTCCTCTACCGTGAGTTCCAACCGATGCGCCTGCTGGTCCAGGAAAGAACCAGTTCCAGCAGCACAAACAGCATTCATAGTAAAGTCACAAATCTTTATCTTTCCTGATCTCTCATCAAGATCGAGTGAAATGAGTTTAGAGTCTTCGCCTCCCATCTCAATTACAGTTCTCACTTGAGGATAAAAATATTCAATAGATTTACCCTGGGCAATGATTTCATTCTCAAAACCTACCCCCAATAACCCCGCAATCAGTTTGCCGCCGCTACCGGTTAACGAGACTCCAAGCACCTGTGAAGGTCTGCGGCGTGAAAGGATTTCTTCTAAAACACGGTGCACAGTAATCAAAGGCTGACCGTGAGTCCTTGTGTAGTATTCTTCCAAAATCTCTTTATTGTCATTTATGACGACTGTATTAACACTAATCGATCCTACATCAATACCTATAAAGCACGAGTCCTTTGAACCCATCTTTATGCCCTCCTTTAACCCAGAATTCCTTACTCCAAAGGTTTTTCATCCTTCCGCAATCGTCTAAATCGGCTTGATCACATCTCGTAACCACTGAATTGTGTGGTGAAAATGAATGTAGCGTACGACCAGTTATTCCACTTTTAAATCTCTTGTCAAAAGCTCAGTTACTGCTTCTTTAGGATTTTTGTTCTGGTATAAAATGTAATAGACCTGTTCCGTAATGGGCATTGATACCTCCATCTTTTTGCTCAAATCATAGGCAGCCTTAGTAGTTTTAATACCCTCAGCAACCATTCTCATATCTCTTAAAATGTTAGTTAATTCCATCCCCTTACCCAGTTTAATTCCAACAGACCTATTTCGACTCAACTCACCTGTGCAGGTTAGGATTAAATCACCCAAACCCGCCAGACCAGAAAGGGTTAAAGCGTTTGCTCCCATCTTCAAAGCCAAGCGTGACATCTCAGCAAGACCTCTTGTAATCAAAGCAGCACGGGTATTATAGCCAAAGCCTAATCCATCCGAGATCCCTGCTGCAATAGCAATCACATTCTTTAGTGCTCCCCCCAGTTCCACTCCTAATACATCAGAGTTGGTATAAGCACGAAAATAAGGAGTGGAAAAGACTTTTTGTAAATGTTTTGCAAGTTCCTGGTTTTTTGAGGCTATAGTCACTGCGGTAGGAGTCTCCTTACTCACCTCAAGGGCAAAGCTTGGACCTGAGAGAACAGCCAGTTGTTCCCCATCTTTTATGGGAAGCACCTCCTTAAACACCCCGGACATGGTAAGCAATGTGTTATTCTCAATACCCTTGGTGGCACTCACCAGTTTTACCTGAGAGGACAGGTAAGAATGGATGTTCTGCATCATCTGCCTTACTATTTGGGAAGGCGTTACATTGACGAGGAGGTCTTTATGCTGACATACTTCCTTTAAAGAACCAGTGGGGATAATTTTTTCGGAAAGTTTTATTCCAGGAAGGTAAAGGGGGTTTTCTCTTTTGGTTGCTATGGGTTGAATAAGGTCATCTTCATATACCCAAAGGGCTATGTTAAATCCCTTCTTTGCTAGAAGGTTTGCTAAAGTAGTGCCCCAACTTCCCGCTCCAATGACTCCAATTTGCAAATGCAAAGCCTCCTTCTTTCATACCCTAACAACAAGTTATTCCTATCCTGCAGTTAATAATAGAATAGTGGGTTTCATATGTGTTACGGGTTACGCGTTTCGTGTTACGGGTTCAAAAATGTTCTTTCTTCTTAACCCGCGAGTCGTAAACAGTAACGGATTTTGCGTATCCCGTCTTCCAGTACCCCCTCACTCCACAAAAGAGGCAAAGATTCAGATTTTACTAACCTCTTATATATCAATCTGTTACATGGTTGCCGCGGGGGTTTTACTCCTTTTCCGCTAAACGAGCAATCCCTACTACCTTTTCACCTTTTCCCACGCCTATTAGCTTTACCCCTTGAGTGTTCCTGCCAATAACAGAAATCCCTTTTATCTTTATGCGGATAATCTTCCCATGACTGGTAACAAGCATGACTTCATCGTCATCGGTAACCGGTTTCATTCCTATCGCGTTCCCATTTCGTTCAGTAGTTCTTATGGTAATAACCCCCCTGCCACCTCTTCCCTGTATGCGGTATTCTGAAGTATTTGTCCTCTTGCCAAAGCCATTTTCCGTAATGGTAAGAATGGATGCACCTTCACCTGTTGATTCCATCCCAATTATCTCATCGTCTTTGCCAACCGTCATGCCTTTTACGCCCCGGGCAGTTCTCCCCATAGGTCTTGCTTCTTGTTCCTTAAATCTTATTGCTTTTCCCTTCCTGGAGCCCAAAAGGATTTCCCGATTTCCATCCGTTACGCGCGCAGCAATCAACTCATCACCACTATCAATTGCCAGGGCAATAATCCCACCTGCTCGCGGTCTGCTATAAGCCATGAGAGAGGTTTTTTTAATCAGCCCTTTTCGAGTAGCCATCACGACATATTTCCCTTCTTCAAATTTCCTAACCGGCAGTATTGCGGCAATATTTTCTTCAGAACTTAAGTGCAATAGATTTACAATCGCCTTTCCCATTGCTGCTCTTCCTGCTTGAGGAATTTCATAGACCTTTTGCCAAAATACTTTTCCTGTATTAGTAAAGAAAAGGATCTGGCTGTGGGTCGAAGCCACAAAGAGATCTTCTACAAAGTCCTCCTGTCGGGTTGTTATCCCCGTTACCCCTTTTCCTCCTCGATGTTGACTCCGATAAAGGCTTATGGGATTGCGCTTAATATAACCGTTGTGGGTAATGGTAACAACCATATCTTCTTCTATAATCAAGTCTTCAAGATTAATCTCCGCTTCTTTTGCAGTGATTTCCGTTTTTCTCTCATCACCGTATTTCTCCTTTATTTTTTCAAGTTCCTCTATGATAATCTCCTGAACGAGCTCTACCTTGTCTAATATCTGTTTAAGCTTCTTTATGAGTTTTACAACTTCCTGATGCTCCTCATCTATCTTGTTGCGTTCCAGGGCAGTCAATCTCTGTAATCTCATATCTAAAATTGCTTGAGCCTGTATCTCAGTGAGTTTAAACTTCTTTACAAGACCTTCTCTTGCAACAGCAGGATTGGCAGATGACCTGATCAGGGCAATTATTTTATCGAGATTACTTATGGCAATTTTCAGTCCTTCAAGGATATGTGCCCGTTGTTCCGCTTTTTTCAACTCATAAGCGGTTCTCCTTAATATAATTACCTTGCGGTAATCGATAAAGTGGTTCAGCATCTCCTTAAGTGTGAGAATCTTCGGCTGGTTATTTACCAGAGCCAGCATTATGATACCGAAGGTAACCTGCATCTGGGTGTGCTGATAGAGCTGATTTAAAACCACTTTTGCTATTTCGTTCCTTTTTAACTCTATGACAACGCGTATTCCTTCACGGTCTGATTCATCCCTCAAGTCGGAGATACCTTCAATTTTCTTTGTCTGAACCAGCTCAGCAATTTTTTCTACTAAGCGTGCTTTATTTACCTGATAAGGTAACTCGGAGATGATAATAGATTCCTTATCTCCCCTGCTTTTCTTTTCAATAAAAGCTCTTGCCCTCAGTTGCATAATACCTCTTCCTGTCCGATACGCTTCCCGAATCCCCTCGCGCCCATAGATAAAACCAGCAGTAGGAAAATCGGGGCCGGGGATAATCTTCATCAATTCCTCTATGCTCAAACCAGGATTTTTTATGAGGGAGGTAACACTATCTATAATCTCTTTTATATTGTGTGGGGGTATGTTGGTTGCCATTCCAACGGCAATTCCCGAGGAGCCATTCACAAGCAGGTTGGGAATTTTGGCTGGAAGTATTGATGGTTCACTTATTGATCCATCATAGTTAGGCACAAAATCAACCGTTTCTTTATCGATATCAGCCAGGAGTTCAGAGGCAATTTCAGCCATCCGTACCTCAGTATACCTCATGGCTGCAGGGGGGTCACCATCTTGTGAACCGAAGTTGCCCTGTCCATCGATTAAAGGATACCTTAAAGAGAAATGTTGAGCCATCCGTACGATGGTATCATAAGCAGCCACATCTCCATGCGGGTGATATTTACCAATCACATCTCCCACAATCCTTGCCGATTTCTTATAGGATTTGTTCCAGAGGTTCCCCAAGTCGTGCATGGCATAAAGGATCCTGCGATGTGCAGGCTTTAGACCATCTCTTACATCTGGCAATGCCCTGCCAACAATTACACTCATGGCATAGTCCATGTAGGACTTTCTCATCTCATCTTCTATATTAACCGGTATTTGCTGCGATTTTAACTCCAGACTCTCCATAGTTTTTTCACCTTGTTATTAACCAATAAGTATCTGACGAAAAACTTACCCTTGTCTCTTAGAAATACGTAGTACGAAGCAGAAAATAGAATTTAGGAATTGCGAATTAAGAAAATTCCCAAATACCTTAATTCCTAAATTTCTTACGATTTGTCTCTGTTCTCGAAGTTCGGTATTCAGATTTATGCTCGAAGGAGACTTCCCGTTTTGGCTCTAAACATCTAAATTTGTTACATTTATTGCATTGTCATATATAAATTTTCTTCTTGGATCTACTTGATCTCCCATCAAAATAGTAAATATTTCATCTGCTTCAATAGCATCTTCTATTTTCACTTGGAATAACGTACGTTTTTCCGGGTTCATTGTTGTCTCCCAGAGTTGATCCGGGTTCATTTCCCCTAATCCTTTATATCTTTGCGTTTCTTGACCCTTGTCTCCTGCGCTTAGGATATACTCTAGTACCCCGGACAAGGTTCTCAATTCCACATTTTCGTTTTTGTTGCTTATGATAAAAGGTGGGGAGCCAACGACCTCAAGACTCCTTGCAATTTTTCTTAGTTCTTCCAACTCGGTAGAAGTCAAAAGATCGAAGTCAATAAAGGTTTCCCTTGTAATTCCGTTGGTTTTAGAAAGGCACCGGATAGAAAAACAACTGTGTTCTGCGTCTTCTATGAGCGAATATTCTATGGGCGGAACGAAAGGATAGAAAAAACTTGCATGTTCCCCAAGACCTTTCAGAAATCTTTTCACGCTCGCTTCATTTTTGAGAGAATCCTTCTGGAAATCACCTTCAAAGGCCAGTGCGCTCAATATGTTCTTATCCCATTGTTTTTTCTCTAGAATCTCTAATAATTTTCTGTATTTAATCGCTTTCTCCAAGAAAGTAAGCAACCGACTACCTTTAAAAGATTTATTCAATTCTTTTGATGACAGTTCAACCCCCTCTGCTCCACATTCAAGGAGGTATCTCTCTAATGAGATCTCATCTTTAACGTATCTCTCCTGTTTCCCCTTTTTAACTTTAAACAGAGGAGGTTGAGCAATGTAGAGATAACCCCTTTCTATGAGGGATGGCATTCTCCTGAAAAAGAAGGTGAGGAGAAGCGTTCTAATATGAGACCCATCCACATCTGCATCAGTCATAATAATAATGTGATGATACCTGGGGGTTAAAAGTTTGTTTTCGTCTTGCTCAATTCCCGTCCCCAAAGCGGAAATAATAGTATTAATCTCGTCATTTTCAAGCATTTTATCAAAGCGTGCCTTCTCTACGTTTAAAATCTTTCCCTTAAGTGGCAAAATGGCCTGAAAGCGACGGTCTCTACCCTGTTTGGCTGAACCGCCAGCAGAATCACCCTCAACCAGGTAGATTTCACATCGAGCAGGATCCCTTTCCTGGCAATCCGCCAATTTCCCAGGCAAAACACTGCTTTCAAGGGCAGACTTTCTGCGGGTGAGCTCTTTTGCCTTACGTGCCGCCTCCCGTGCTCTGGAGGCCTCAAGGGCTTTCCCCACTACCTTTTTAGCTACCCGGGGATTTTCTTCTAGATAATAACCCAGTTTTTCTCCCAGCAACTGTTCTACCATTCCCTTAATATTTGTATTTCCTAGTTTGCTCTTTGTCTGCCCCTCAAACTGAGGTTGTGGCAACTTGACGCTAACGACAGCAGTGAGACCCTCTTGAAGATCCTCACCTTTAAAATTATCTTTAAAATCCTTTGCGGAAAGGTTTTTAGTAGCGTAGTTGTTAATAGTCCTGGTTAGGGCCGTCCTAAAACCAGACAGGTGTGTACCACCCTCTCTTGTATTAATATTATTAGCAAAGGAGAATATTTTCTCCGTGTAGGAATCATTGTGCTGTAGTGCAATCTCTACCTGAACGATATTTTTTCTCCTTTCCCCTTCTTCTATAGAATAGTAGGATTTCTCTCCCTGAAGATAAATGGGCTTGGGATACAGTGTGCTCTTATTTTTATTTAGAAATTCTACGAAAGAGACGATACCTCCTTTATAAATAAATTCATGTGTTTTCCCTACTCTCTCATCTTCGATGGTAATTAAGACACCTTTGTTTAAGAAGGCCAGTTCCCTTAACCGCTGAGAGAGGATATCAAAGCTGAACTCAATGGTCTCAAAAATATCCGTATCCGGTTTAAAGACCACCTTGGTACCAGTGCCTTTCGTTTTTCCTATTACTTCCAATTTAGAAATTGGTTTTCCCCTTTGATAAGCCTGATGGTATACTTTCTCATCCCTTTTAATCTCTAACCCCAGATGTTCAGACAAGGCATTAACAACCGATACTCCAACCCCATGCAATCCACCAGAAACCTTGTAACTATTACTATCA
>WTBG01000139.1 GCA_013139225.1 Deltaproteobacteria bacterium | reverse complement strand
TACGAAGTCTTTCCTGGTGGATATGATCCCCTTATATTGAGTGTAAAAGAACCGGAGAAAATGAAAGCAGAGATGCTCTCTTCAAAAAACCAGGAGGAGATAGAGCCGGGAGCAGAGCCGGTAAAGGTTATCAGATGGTCGAAGGACCATGATGTTTCTGCTCCGATTCCGGAAGGAAAAAAGATACTTGCGGTGAATTCCAGTGCACGCAAGGGTGGCAATACCGATGTGATGATAGATGAACTACTGCGTGCCTGTGAGGATAACGGCTCTATTGTTGAAAAAATCTATCTTTCTGATCTCAATATCAAACCATGCACAGGATGCAGGGCGTGTCGCAAAGGAGATGTCAAAACAATCTGCACTATCAAAGATGACATGATACCCTTTTACGACAAGTTATATGAGACGGATGGTTTTATAGCAGGATTTCCCATCTACACGGCAAGAGAAAACGGTATAATGGCAAATTTTATGGATCGATGGGATTGTCTTTCAAATCCATCTCTAACCAAAAAAATGCCTGATATAAAAAAGGGATTAATTGTATGTTCCTGGATGTGGCCGAATACTATTGCCTATGATAATATAGTGGAAAATATGGTCATTCTTTTTAGGCTTCACAAAATTTTGACAACCGATGTGCTGGTTATAACAGGGACACGAGGGAAAAAACATGGCAAGGGTGTGGTAAAAAATCATCCTGATATTCTTGATACAACTTACCAGGCGGGAATACAGTTTTTGAAAGGCTTATAACGCAGGGTCTTCAAGAAGAAGTTTTGTGAATGTTGCCTTTTTCCCAAATGGGTTAAATATACTGCTACAGGTAAAGGGCAAAAGGGGTGGGTTAGAAAATGTAGCAATCAGATAGGAATCTCTGGCTGGATGACCAGGCGGTCTATCTTTTTTGCTTTTAGTTCATCTGCCTTGGGTATCCTATCATTTTTAAAAAAGATGGTATTTCCCTTCCTGATAAGAGTGGAGGGCATGGAATGATTATCCAAAGTGAAGGTATACTTTTGACATTCTTTCTTGCAGGGGAAGATACCTATCATTCCTTTCTTTCCCGGTACATCACAGGAAGCTACCAGACAAAAGCGAGTTGTCGTTACGTAGGCAAAAGGTATATAAAGGGATAAGTTGATATCTGATCCGATACCATTGAGATTGATATCTTGAAGCGGGTTATCCAGCTCTGCTCTTTTTATCCCTTTGCTGATTAAAAACTTGCGGTACGCGGGGATAGAAAGATTAGTGCTCTGCAGATGTTTTACAGCATCTGGAGGCAACTTATCTATAGCATTCATCAACCTGGGACCCCTCTTTATTTTAGTCATCAGCCTTCCTAATACAGGTTTCAACTCTCCGGACAGTTTCTTGATTGCATTTAGGATCCCCCAATCATTAAAAACAACTTCACTCTGGGGATTTGCTTCTGCCACTTTCTCGATTAATGCCTTCCATTTTTTTAAACCTTCATTAGTAACATAAGGAGTAACCAGCGATAAAGCGATATGGTGTTCTTGAACGAAATCCATTACCCGATCAACCTCTTTATGAGAGGGAATCAGTCTCTGGCAAAATTCGTTGCCAAAGTATAATCTGCTAAAATGGGAATTAAAATATTTCAGATTTTTTGCTTTTGCAATAAAGAGCACACGTTCCATCAGGGATATATATCCTTCAGATATGTAAACATAGAAGTGAATTATTTTAGTTCAAACATGTATCTCCTGAGTTCCATCACGCACTACTTAAAAAACTTTTTTATGCAAATAAAAAAAAGGAAAGGATATATTATGACAATTTTCCTTTCCTCATATTGGCTCACCTTACTTTTTGTTACTTTTTGGGCTCTTCTGCATATTCTTTATATCGCTTGAGAATTTCCTCAAAAGTAGGATAGTGGATGGTAAGCCCCACAAGTTCGTTTTTAATCTCGAAGTTTAAATCTGTACCCCGGGTAAAGAGGAATACATCGCCGGCAGATCCCTCCATAACCTTTTCTTCACAGGTGACTTTTAGGGGACCTCCCGAGATGATATAGAAAATTTCATCAGCTTCATAATGCCAATCGAAAATTACAGGTGGCCATTTTTCCAGGACTGCTCCAAACTGTTTACATTGTGATGAATCGAAGAGAATGGAAACTTCAGCTTCCTTTACTGCCTTAACACCTGGTAGTGCAGAGTTATCAATATCAAAGAATGTTCCAATCTTTTCCCATTTAACATCGTCTAATTTCCTCAATATAGCAGGCACTCTTTTCTCCTTTCTGTTTATTAAATCAAGCCAAAAAGATTATTGCTGGTTTCAGTCATAAGATATAACATATATTTTGTCAATCAAATTTGGTTTGCCTAAGAGAAATGGGGATTTTCACTTAGACCAGAGATTGTATTTTAAGATCCAATATAAGGCAGCAATTCCGTCTTTCCAATTTATTTTTTTCCCTTCGGTATAATCTCTCCCGCTGTAAGAGATGTCTACTTCATATATTCTGCATTTTAATTTTGCTAATTTGGCAGTTATCTCTGGCTCTACCCCAAATCGATTTGATTCAATAGTAAACTGTTTAAGAAGAGAAGTTTTAAAGATTTTATAACAGGTCTCCATGTCTGTTAGATTGAGGTTGGTAAGCATGTTGGAAAGAAGAGTGAATATCTTGTTGCCTACGTAGTGCCAGAAAAAGAGTACCCGATGAGGTCCTCCCAAAAATCTGGAACCATACACTGCATCTGCTTTTCCTTCAATAATGGGCTTAATTAATTTACTGTACTCCTGTGGGTCGTATTCTAAATCAGCATCCTGAATGATAACAATTTCTTCTTTGACGTGCTGAAAAGCTGTTCTCAAAGCAGCGCCCTTGCCCTGGTTTGTCTGATGAAAGAAAACGGTTATCCCTTTCTCATCTTTTAACTCGTTCAGTATATCTTTTGTGCCATCAGTAGAGGCATCGTCTACAATAATAATTTCCTTCACAAGGTCAACAGGTTGGACTCTTCTGACAATTTCCTTAATGGTGTTAACTTCATTATAAACGGGTATGACTACTGAAATCATCTAATCTGCCTCATTTGGATTTTACAAAATGATTTTCAAGTAGTTTTGTTGTAATCAATCTTTTCGCTACCCATAAAAATTGTCGGGAGAGACACTTTAATAAAAGGAAGAAAGAGCAAACCCAACGAGATGGTTACGATAATCTGAATAAAATGGAGAATTATCGCAAATGTTAAAGCATCTGTTTTTGGTATTCCAAAGAGCGCTAAAGCCAGCACGCATGAGTAGTGATAGTTGCCAACAAAACCTGGAGCAGCAGGGAGCGTTACGCCTAAAGCTGTGATGACCAGGACAGCGTAGGCTGCTGCCAGAGGTAGATTTAGCATGGATTTAAAAGATGAGAACAGAATATAAGTAGCGAGTGCTATTAATGACCAGATGATTGCTGATAAAAAAGTAATGTAGAAAGTTTTTTTTAAGTCAGGAAGGATCTGTAACCCATCCAAGAAAGAATGAAACAATCTCATTAACCGGGAGGAAAGGGTTTTGGGTAATATACTTATCATTCTATCAGCACCTTTAATAGAAATATCTCTTTTCACTGCCAGGAAAATAAGAAGCAAAAATAGAGGAATAACAAACAGAAGAACAGAACAGGCAGATCTGAAGATCCAACCAGGTAGCTTTACCGTCATAAGAACCAGCAGCAAAAATATCATCAGAGTAAGCATGTCAAATATTCTTTCAACCACGATAGTTGCCAGAGATGACCCCATTTTTATAGAACTTTTCTTAGAGATAAGATAAGGACGTGCGAATTCTCCCATCCTCACAGGCAGAAGATTAATAGCCATAAAGCCAACTGCCGTAATAGAAAAGAGGGTCCACTGGTTAATCTTTTCTAAAGGCTCCAGGATAACTCCCCAGCGGTATGATCTCAGTACCAGGACAACGATAGACAAGAAGACAACGGGAACTATATAGATATACTTAACTGCTTTAAAAGAAGATTTTAAGCCTTCAATATCTGTGCCTCTAAAGGCAAGCCAGACAAATAGCAAACCCACAAGCGATCCCAAAATTATATTAACCTTAGTTTTCATAGCAGTGTTATATCATTAACTAGCTGAGTTTTTAGAGGTTGTTTGCATACCACTCCGCAAATTTTCTAAGGCCTGTGATGATATCTACCCGGGGGTCATAGCTGAGCAAGTTCTTTGCTCTGCTAATATCGGCAAGGCTGTGCTTTACATCGCCGGCTCTAGGGGGAGAATAGAGTGGTTTTATGTTTTTGCCCATTATTTCACAGAGCTTAAAGTAGAGTTGATTGATGGATGTTCTTACACCACATGCAATATTTATTGTCTTTCCCAAAACATCCTGTGAGGTATGACATGCTTTAAGATTTGCCTGAATGACATTGTCAATATGGGTAAAATCTCTCGATTGCTCTCCATCACAATAGATGGTAGGAGGCTGATCGCTCCGCAGTGATTTTACGAATTTTGGCATTACTGCAGCATAAGCAGAGTTTGCATCCTGCCTTTTGCCAAATACGTTAAAATACCTGAGTGAAATGGTTTCAAGCCCAAAGATTTTGTAAAATACATGGCAGTAATATTCACCGGTTAATTTGGA
>WTBG01000044.1 GCA_013139225.1 Deltaproteobacteria bacterium | reverse complement strand
AAAACCCACTACACCCATAGTCTTGGTCTTATGGAACTGAGGGAAGCAATCGCAGAATATTATCGTTATCGCTATAAGGTTACCATTTGCCCAGAACAAATCTTAGTGACCTCTGGTACGTCGCCAGCTATGCTGCTGGCATTCTTTGCCCTCCTGGAATCCGGAGATAAAGTTATACTTTCTGATCCCCACTATGCATGTTATCCTAATTTTATTACCATTACGGATGGCATCCCTCATTTTATAAAAGTATTTGAAGAAGATGGTTTCCAATATCGACCGGAGGCTATTGCTAAAGGTATATCTAAAAAGACAAAAGCCATTCTTATCAACTCACCCTCTAATCCCACCGGCAACCTGCTTGAGCCAGAAAGAATGAAAGAAATCAGTGCATTGAAACCCTACATCATTTCTGATGAGATTTACCATGGACTGGTTTATGAGGGAAAAGAACACTCCATCCTGGAATTTACGGATCGCTGTTTTGTCATTAATGGTTTCTCCAAGCTCTATGCCATGACAGGCTGGAGACTGGGATATATTATTGTTCCCAAAGAGTTTATACGTCCCCTGCAAAAAATGCATCAGAACTTTTTTATTTCTGCAAATGCCTTTGTCCAGTGGGCTGGTGTTGCTGCTTTAAGATATGCTCAAAAAGACGTGGAACGCATGAGGAAAACCTTTGATGAGAGAAGGAAATTTATTATCCCACGATTAAGAGAACTCGGTTTTGGCATTACCGTTGAACCAACGGGTGCTTTTTATGTGTTGGCAAATGCCAGGAAGTTTTCTAAAGATTCGTTCAAATTTGCTTTTGAGATCCTGCAGGAGGCAAAGGTGGGAGTAACTCCCGGTATCGACTTTGGTAAAAATGCAGAAGGTTATCTCCGTTTTTCCTATGCCAATTCCCTTGAAAACATTAAGGAGGGGATGGAGAGGATAGACAGTTATATACGTCGCAAATTTAAATAGCAGGAGGTTTGTTTTTTGACGCAGAAGAAAGCAATATATATATGCGAGTTACATGTTGCGGGTTGCGTGTTAAGAGAAAATGATGCTGTTAAACCCGTAACACACAACGGTTGTATATGAAGCATGTTAATCGTATCCTCATCATTCATCAAGGCGCTATAGGCGATTTTATTTTAAGTCTTCCTGCCATTTCCTCTTTCAAAAGCAGTTATCCTGATGCCTCTGTTGAGATCCAGGGTTACCTGCATATCCTTCAGTTAGTTGAAAAAAGATTCTATGCTGACAAGATTTCTTCTATCGATCAGAAAGGGATGGCACAGTTCTATAGTGAAGATAGCGTATTGGATGCAAAGTTGATAGAACGTTTTAAGCAATTTGATCTCATCATTATTTTTGGGCGAGAAAGATCGAAAACTTTTTTGCACAATCTTAAAAAAATTAAAGTAAAAGAGGTGTGCTTTATTAATGTTTTTCCACAATGCGATGAGGATATGGATATTATTGACTATCAGATGTCTCAACTATCGCGTTTAGGTTATGGAGTACTTGATAAAGTCCCTAAGCTTTTTCCTGATGAAGAAGATGGTAAACGAGCTACAGAATTCTTTAAAAAAAGGCGGCTTAATGATAATTCTCTTAAGGTTGCTATCCATATAGGCAGTGGGAGCAGGATGAAAGTGTGGCCAACTGGCCGTTTTGTTCAACTGAGTGAGAAACTGATTGCGATGGATGGTGCTAAAATCATTTTGCCGATTGGACCTGCAGATGAAAGCATGGCTCAAGAATATTTTGACCTCATTGATTCCGAAGCCATCATTCCCATAGCAAATCTACCCTTAAACGAATTGGCTGCTATCCTCAAAAAGTGCGATGTTTATGTGGGGAATGATTCAGGTATCACCCATGTTGCTGCTGCAGTGGGAATACCTGTTGTGGCGCTCTTCGGTCCCACAGACCCGCTGGTTTGGGGTATGCGGGGGGATAATGTTTCAGTAATGTATAAAGGAGGGTTAGAGTGTTCTCCCTGTTCAAGAGAGGAGATGAAAAGGTGTGTGAATCGGAGGTGCTTGGAAAAAATTTCTGTAGAAGAAGTTTATAAAAAGATAAATGAAATTAGGAAATTAGGAATTTAGGAATTGGTAAATCCGCATTCCACAATCCGAATTCTGCAATCGTTTTATCCAGTATCATGATCAAATGCTGTTTTAGCTGCACCGATGATGCCAGCATGATCGCCCAGCTTGGGTTGCACTATCTTAATGGGGTAATATTTTGCTCGAATTGCCCTTCTTTCTATACCTTGGATAGTTGGTCTCAAAAGGAGATCGCCAGCCTTAGAAACCTGGCCTCCAATGATAATCATTTCTAAGTCGAGTAGATTCAGAACATTTGCCAGGGAAATGGCTAAGTACCTGCCAGTCTCTTCAAAAATCTCTCGAGCCAGTCGGTCGCCTCTCTCCGCATGTTCATAAACGATAAGAGAAGTTAAAGACTCTTCCTGTTTTTCAAAAAGATTTTTAAGAGAAGATTCCCTTCCTTCTTTAAGAGCTATCTGAATGCGGTTAACAATTCCAGTGGCTGAAACGTAAGCCTCAAGACAACCTTTTCTTCCGCAGTTGCAGGGCAGCCCCTCCGGAAAGAGAGTAGTATGTCCTAATTCTCCGGCGAGGTCATTACTGCCGTGCCATACTTTGCCATTCAGGACAAATCCTGACCCTAGCCCGGTTCCAAGTGTGATGCAGAGAAGATTGTCTACCCCTTGTCCTGCTCCTACCCAGTGTTCACCGATGGCTGCAGCATTAGCATCATTTTCCAAATAAACCGGTAGGTTGGTTAGCCTTTTCAGGATGTTGACAAGGGGGGTTTCTTTTGCTGAGGGTAGATTGGGTGAAAAGCGGATTACACCTGAACCAAGAGACAGAAAGCCAGGAGCACCAAGGCCTATAGATGTAACATCTTCTGTTTTAACTTTTTGTTCATTAAGAAGTTGAATAATACCATCTGCCATATTTTCCAGGATTTGTGCCATTTCTAGTTCAGCATGGGTTAACTGTTTGCGGATGCCCTTTATTTTACCAGAAGAGTCTATTAAAGCGATCCTGATATTCGTTCCACCTAAATCAATGCCGATAGCAAGTTCCTTATGCATATTTATCTCCTACCTGTTGTGATTAGGTTGCGTAGAACGGCTTAAGGTTGCGCAACTCGCCCTATTAGAAACATGATATACAAGAGAAAATGTCTTGAATTGTAATTGATCATCAACGTTCTTAAATAGCTTTTTAAAGAATTTCGTTCTAACAGGGTAAATATCGGTGTACGGGTATCGGTTGCGTATTAAATATAGAGAAAAAAATGCCTGCATGTTTGCCAGCTTTCTTTCCGTGTTTCTTCGCCTGCCCCGTTAGAAAGTATATGGGGAGTTTCTACAAAATGCTCTTTAACTAAATTGTTTCAAACATACATAGAACCTTGGTTAATAGTCTAATGGGGTGCGCTTTGTGGCGAAACTTATTTTAAAATGAAAGAGAGAATGATGGTCAAACTTCCCAGTGCCCAGCAATAAGGAGAAAAGAAATGGAAATGTCCTTTCTGAACTATTCGTATCAGTATTCTAAGACAGATGTATCCTACTAAAGCGGCGGTCAAAGTACCTGAGATCACATTTAATAACTCACCTTCATGAAGCAGGGGATTTTCCCACTCCAAAAATATTGCTCCAAGAATAGCGGGTATGGAGAGGAGAAATGAGAAGCGAATCGCAACCATTTTTTTTAGTTTCCCAAACAACCCGAAGGCAATGGTAGCACCAGATCTTGAAATGCCAGGAGCGATAGATAAACCCTGAACAAAACCTATAATTATCGCATCTAGAATAGACATATTAACTGCATCCTTATTTCCTTCCCCTGTCATTTTTGTCAGCCATAAAAATGTGCCGGTTATGATTAGCATAATACCCACCGCCAATAGCGAGTTAAAGAGAAGTCTAAAAACATCTCGCAAAAAGAAACCGAGCATTGCTGTGGGAATCAAACCAATTAAAATAAGGCCGGCAAATCTTGCCATGGCTTTGTCTTGATCATCCAGGGTACACTTTTTCCCTCTGATGATGTACACCAAAAAACAGGATGTGCCTTTAAGCAGAGAAGATACTTCCTGCCTTAAGACAATCAAGATAGCTAGAAGAGTGCCAAAGTGAAGTGCCACATTAAAAAAAAGATCGGGCCTCTTCAGTCCAAAGAGGTTTTGAAAAATTACTAAATGGCCTGAACTGCTTATAGGGAGGAACTCTGTTAATCCCTGAATGACACCCAATATCAACGCCTGTATTAAACTCATTTGTGTAAAACCTATTTGTCTTGCGCTTGAATTTTAATCACTACTTATAATGATCTGTTTTTAGAAAAGCAAAGTATTTTTAAAGATACAAACCTTGTCATTTACCTGCAACCAGAAGAACGGGACGTTGATTCCGAGAGCAACTTGTTAAATGGGCAACAATAAAAGATGACGGAAAGGTTATCATGCTGTCAGGTTAGAAAGCCAGCAAACAAAGTGTGAAAACAAAGGTGGCTGTATTTACCTCAGCCTGAATTCTTTCATTTTGCTGAGCAGTGAGGGATGGCTAATCTCCAGAAGTCTCGCTGCCTGGGTACGATTACCTTTAGTCTTATCTAATGCTTTTTTGATCAATTGTTCTTCCATGATAAGGTGAATTCTTTTTATCGAATATTCATCATTTACCACCTCTTGTTCCCTGGGTGCCTTCAATTTGCGGATGTCTGGAGGGAGAGCTGATACTTCAATACGGCTCCCTTCAGATAGGATCACAGCTCGTTCGATTGCGTTCTCCAATTCTCTGATATTACCTTGCCAATCATATTCCACCAGAATATTTAATGCAGCAGAAGAAATGTTTTTTGCTTTAAGGTGATGCTTTTCATTGTAACGGTTAAGAAAGTGATTTATCAGCAGCGGAATGTCTTCCCTTCTCTCTCGGAGAGGAGGAAGATCGATTTGTATAACATTAAGACGATAGAAGAGATCTTCTCGAAAGCTATCGTTTCTTACTTCTTGACCCAGGTTCTTAGAAGTGGCTGCTATAATTCTGACATCCAGCTTGATTTGTTTGGTATCTCCAACCTTCCTTACTTCTCCTTCTTGAAGTGCCCTTAAGAGCTTGACCTGTAGATTAGATGGTAGCTCCCCGATTTCATCAAGAAGAAGGGTTCCCCCGTTAGCTTCCTCAAACAGACCTTTTTTATTTTGGTTAGCATCGGTGAAAGCACCTTTAACATAGCCAAACAACTCACTTTCCAGAAGATTCTCCGGAATAGCACCGCAATTGATGGCAACGAATGGTTTGCCACTCCTTTTGCTATTGTAGTGAATAGCCTTAGCAACCAATTCCTTGCCCGTGCCGCTCTCACCAAGTATTAATACGGAGGTGTCGTAATCTGAAATCTTATGGATGGTCTCAAAGATTTGTAACATTTTGTCATTTTTAGTAATTATATTTTCTAAACCGAATTCTTTGTTGATTTCTTTTTTGAGGAGAATGTTTTCTTTCCGCAACCTTTCACGTTCTTCAGATTTTTTTAAGGTTAAAATGATTTCATCAGGTTTGAATGGTTTGGAGATGTAGTCGTAAGCTCCGTGCTTCATTGCTTCAACAGCTAAATCTATGGTTCCGTATGCAGACATCATAATGATAGTTGAATCTATATTTTTAACCTTTACAGTCTTAAGGAAAGAGAGCCCGTCCATCTCAGGCATGCGGAGATCACACAGAATAGTATCGAATAGATTGGTTTCAATTTTCTCAAGACCTTCTATTCCATTTCCAGCGGTGATTATTTCATAGCCTTCCTTAGAAAGAATGGTCTTAAGCATATGAAGCATGTTTTCTTCATCATCTATAATAAGTATCCTTTTTGATGACATATATTTTTTGCCCTTAATTTGAAATCGCAGCTTAGCTTGTTGCTGGAAGCATAATAGTAAAGGTAGTGCCTTCAGAAAGTGAACTTTTAACGGATATCTTGCCTCTAAAAGATTCGATAATTCTCAGGCAGATCGATAGGCCCAGACCTGTTCCTTTCCCTGGGCTTTTAGTCGTGTAAAAAGGATCGAAAATTTCATTAAGATGATTTTCTTCAATGCCAACCCCGGTATCCTTTACAGTAATCCTGACGTCTGATGAATTTGAGGAGGTGTTGGATGGGTTTTGTCTGTCATTGTACTGTTCCGTAATAACGGTTAATCCCCCGCCTCCCTGCATGGCATCCATAGCATTGATGAACAGATTGATCATCACCTGCTGAAATTGTTGTTCATCAGCTGTAATGAAGGGAAGTCCATCCTGTAACCTCAGATCCAATTCGATATCGTGAAATGCCTTCTGGTGCGATATAAGGGAAGCAGCTTCTTCAATCAGTGGATTCAACTGGATGGGGTGTAAGGCAGCCTTGCTGGGATGGGAGAAACCCAGTAGTTCTCTGATAATCTTGTCAATTCTCATGATTTCATTTTCTACTCGTTTAAGCATATCGAGATTTTCCTCTTTTGGACTTGTATTTTGGCGGAGTATCTCAACATATCCTATGATAATAGCTATGTGGTTACCGATTTCGTGAGCTATGCCTGCAGCCAGTTTCCCTACAGAGGCAAGTTTTTCTGAACGAAGGACTTCATCCTGTGCCTTTTTG
>WTBG01000112.1 GCA_013139225.1 Deltaproteobacteria bacterium | reverse complement strand
AGAGAGTCTCTAACGTGGGTTGGCTCAGATGATAGGGTTTCGATTTTCTCAACTTCTGGATTACATGACCATACTCAGTTTTTGTGCCGAACTGATATCCATGAGCTACCTCCCTAATATAGATACCCCCCTCCCGATTATGATACTCCTCGATGAGTTCTTCTACTAGTTCTTTGATCTCCTTTTTAGACACATCCTCTATTACATTCCTTATCTTATCTATAGTCAACGGGATCTCAGAGGTAAAAATCAAACACTCTATAGCAGATTTAGTTTTCTCTCTTTGCAATTCTGTTTGTTCCATCTTTTTTCCCTAATATTTTATTGGTGTCAGTTGGTCATTTACAGTTATCTATGCTCCGTTGATCCAGTGCCCGGACAATAATTATTTGTTGTTATTCGTTATTCGGTTGCGCTGCCAGTTTCGTCCTTCGTCAAACGGTTGCGTTGTACCTCATTCTTATATTGGTCCTTAAACTCACCTATAACCGATCCACGCATGCCGACATTTACCCTGTTAGAACGAAATCCTGCAAAGCTATTTAAAAACGTTAATGATCAATTTAAAACCCAAGACATTTTCTCTTGGAGATCATGTTTCTAATAGGGCGAGTTGCGCAACCTCAACCGTTTTTCGCAACCCAAATTTCAAACTTTTTTATTCAGTATCAAGTATCTTGTTACTTGTTCCCTAAAGCATGTTTCTTCAACTCATCCAGCAGTAATATCTCCCAGCTGTATCTCGCCTCTTAAAGAAATAATCCGTATCTCTCCATGAGGTTGTACCTGAAAAACCTTAACTGCCCTCAACCTCATTAACTCTAAAATTGCTAAGAAGGCAACAATGATCTCATACTTTGTTGAGAGCTCATCAAAAAGAGATACAAAAATAATATGTTGAGTTTCTTTCAACTTTTGCAAAATCTCGACCATCTTATCCTTTACCGAAAACTTTTCAACAGTAACTTCCATGAATTGGTCGGAGAGGTCTTTTCTTTCAATAACCTTCCTCAGGGCATCGACCAGGTCAAAGAGGCTTACTTCGATCACCGTACTATCTTTATCTGTTTTAGAAACATCCTCATCTCTCTGTATTCTAGTGAATATATCTTTCTCAATCAAATCCCTGTTTTTCAACTGATGGGCAGCTTCTTTATACCTCTGATACTCTAAAAGATGCTCCATTAATTCAGTTCTGGGATCTACTCCATCTTCATCTTCCTCAATATCCTCAGATGGTGGCAACAACATTTTAGATTTAATCTTTATGAGCGTTGAAGCCATAACCAGGAATTCACCAACTTTGTCAAGGTTGAGCACCTTCATCAGATCCATGTATTCAAGATACTGCTCAGTAATAATGGCAATGGGAATATCATAAATATCAACTTCATTCTTTCTAATGAGGTAGAGGAGAAGATCCAAAGGTCCTTCAAAAATATCAAGTTTTACTTTATATGACATTCTAAATCCTTAATGGGCAGTTGCAATCTGGACTGGTAAAATCACAGGTGAGGATGCAATTTTTTACATGTTTAAAAACTAATTTTTTGCAGTCTATTTAATGCCGATTGCTTCTCTCACCTCATCCATGGTTTTACTGGCAATATTCCTTGCTTTTTTTACCCCTTCACTAAGTATTTCTGTGACTCGTTCACTATGAGATAAGTAGTACAATCTCTTCTCTCGATAAGGCAGTAAAGAGGTAATCAGGTTACCAGCCATCAGTTCTTTACACTCCACACATCCAATTCCTGCTTTTCTGCATTCGCGATCGACCATGCCAATCTGATCGTTTGTGCTATACAATTTGTGAAAAGAAAAAACGTTACATACATCAGGGTCCCCTGGGTCTTTTCTCCTCTTCCTCTGGGGATCTGTAATCATCTGTGAAACCTTGGTTTTAATCTCCTCCGGAGGATCGGATAGATAAAGAGCATTGTTGTAAGACTTACTCATTTTCCGCCTATCAATACCCAGCACCTTGGGCATCTCTGCTAATATCTGCTCAGGTTCGGGAAACACATTTTTATAAAGATAGTTAAAACGGCGCACGATTTCCCTGGTAAGTTCAAGATGGGGAACTTGATCTTTACCCACAGGCACCTTATTAGCTTTGTAGATGATGATGTCTGCTGCCTGAAGAACCGGGTAACCCAAAAAACCATAGGTGGTGAGGTCTTTATTAGACATTTCCTCCTGCTGCTCTTTATAGGTAGGGTTTCTCTCCAGCCACGGAAGAGGTACAATCATGGAAAGCAAGAGATGAAGCTCAGCATGTTCCAGAATATTACTCTGAATAAAAAGAGTGCTCTTTTCTGGATCAATTCCAGCGCAGAGCCAGTCAACAACCATATCCTGGATACTTCCCTTGATCACCCCTGTATTTTCATATTCGCTGGTTAAGGCATGCCAATCTGCCACAAAGAAAAAACACTCATACTCATCCTGAAGCTTAACCCAATTTCCAAGGGTGCCATGCAAGTGTCCCAGATGTAACTTTCCCGTTGGTCGCATTCCGCTCAAAACCCGTTGTCTATCCATACGCAACCTTTCCCTTTTCTTTGTTCATGTTAAGCAGTTAACCACAGAGTGCACAGAGAAATTCCTTCTCAAATCAATAAATTACACCTTTTCCCATAGTAAATCTCTGTGTACATTGTAATGAAAAACTTTTAGCAAGTAATCTTCTCCCAAATTTAAAAACAGAGAAAAAAAACAAGGATTTAAAATATCTTTTTCTTTTTGCTATATTAACCTCTGTGGTC
Source organism: Deltaproteobacteria bacterium (assembly GCA_013139225.1). Lineage (GTDB taxonomy): Bacteria > Desulfobacterota > WTBG01 > WTBG01 > WTBG01 > WTBG01. The sequence continues at coordinate 4,320 of WTBG01000112.1, read as the reverse complement.
TCTGTGGTTTTAAATGCATTGTTTGGGTTTAAATGTACCATGAAACCTGAATCATTTACACTGCTTTTCATCAAAAGATGATACTCAAGAGAATACCCATAGAAATTTTAAAGAAAGGGCTGATAACTCCCCACAAAACGCCAGTAAATGCAAGCGCTATTATAATAAGAAATCCATAGGGCTCGATCTTCCCAAATGTAACAGATAGATCTCTGGGTAGAATCCCCTGGAGAATCTTTCCTCCATCAAGAGGTGGAAGAGGGATTAAATTAAATACAGCTAAAATGACATTTAATACCATTCCAAGACAGATCATCCAAAAAAAGATAACTCCCAGGATCGTAAATGAATCGAATCCTGCTAACGATGGGAATTGATAGCTTAAGGCAGGGTAAATGAGACTTTTGAAAGAAGGATTAATGGTGGTAATGCCCCTGAGCAGTATAGCAAAGATAATAGCAAGTGAAAAATTGCTTGCAGGCCCCGCCAGAGAAACCCACATCATATCTCTTTTGGGGTCTCTTAAATTATTGGGATTAACTGGGACCGGTTTGGCCCAACCAAAACGCCTGGTCAGAATCAAGGCAAGCGTGCCAAAAAGATCCAGATGCTTTATGGGATTGAGCGAAAGTCTGCCTGCCAACTTTGCAGTTGGATCTCCAAGCTTATATGCTACCCACCCATGGGCAAATTCGTGAACAGTTATGGCCAGGAGAAATGGGATGATAAGCAATAAAATCTCTTGAATAGTCTGAAGGGAGAACATTTAATAATAAAACTTGTCTAATAACATTACTGAGAAAAAATAACTTGCAACTCACAACACACAACTTAAAAAAGGTTAGTCATATCTATCAGATAAACTACCTCATGTCAATCAACATGAGAAGTATTGAGAAATGTATTATTTAAGAAAGTTCTTTTTCACAAAAGCTATTTCATCTCTCTTGTTTTGAACCTTTCCATCCAGTTTAGCATCATGCAGATTATCCAAAATTATTTTATAAAGCTTACCCGGCAATAAACCCAGCTTTTTCAAATCTTCTCCCGTAGTCCTGATTTTTGTGTGCTTAAGCTTAGCAAGAAATTTTGAAACTGATTTTTTTGCTTCATTTCTAGTAACTTTAGCCATGAGGTAAAGAAGACATTCCGTTGTAAGAGGACTCAACAAATGATACAATTCACTGTTTTTCAGGCTTCGCTGTTTGGCCATTTTCACCAGAGCATTTCCTACATGATTTCTTGACTGTAAGAGCTCTTTTTTTTCTTTCTCGCTCATGGACAAATTTCTACATAAACTCAAAACCTCACTTTTCTGCAAATTCTCGATCAGGGCTAGAAAGTACACCTTCCACCTCTCATATTTTTCTTCCAAAAATGATAGCTCATACCAGCTGATTACTTCACCAATATTCCCCAACAAAACTTTTGCAGAATTATCAAAGGAAATTTTAGGATGAATAAATCTAAGAATATCGAATTCATTTAACCTCTTAACATTAAGAATGGCCTCATCTCCCTGCAGCATCAGTATGAGTTCCGAAAACAATCTTCGTCCATCCAGTCGGTCTAAGAAATTGAGCTTAACCGCATTATCTATAAGGCTTAAAGCAAGCTTACCAATACGAAATCCAAACCGTTGCTCAAAACGGATTGCCCTTAAAATCCTGGTAGGATCTTCCACAAAGCTCAAATTATGGATTACTCTGATAGTCTTCTCCTTAATATCCTTTCTGGCTCCGAAGAAATCAATCAGTTCGCCAAAGAAAGAAGGGTTTAATCGAATTGCAAGTGTATTAATAGTAAAATCGCGTCTATAAAGATCAAGTTTGATTGAACTCATTTCCACCTGCGGCAATGCAGCAGGATATTCATAGTATTCAAGCCGTGCACTGGCAACATCCAATTTAAATCCATCCGGGAAGACAATCACAGCAGTTCCAAATGTTTTGTGAATCCTAACACGACCATTATGTTTTGAAGCAACCTTCCTTGCAAATTCAATCCCATCACCTTCAATTACAACATCAATATCCAGATTCTCACGGCGGAGAAGAATATCCCTTGCGAATCCCCCAACTATATAAGCATTGACCTCCATTTTTTCTGCCACTGCTCCCAAATCTCTCAGTATATGCATTATATTTTTTGGTAGCTGCTCCTCCATCTGACGTGTCATGACCTTTTTCTGTCTCAGGGAAGCAGAAGCTCCCTGCTCAAAAAGATAGTGAGGCTCTTCTACCAAATCAGTATGCAGGACTCTTAAGAGATCTGTTCTCGTAATACCTCCTACCAGTTTTTTCCTCTCGGTAACAGGCAGGAACCTTTGATTACTCTCAATAATAATTTTCTGGATAGAAGACCATGGAGTTTCCGGATGGACTACTGAAAATTCTCTTATCATATACTCTTCTACCGGAAGATCTTTTAAGCCGTGATGAGACGCCTTTTCAATCACCTGACGAGATATCAGGCCAACCAGACGACCCCTCTTTATAACAGGAAGCACATTGATGTTATAGCGAGTTAATATCTGCCCGGCTTCGTTTAAAGTCTCACCGGCATCAACTGTTTTCAAAGGAAAAGACATGAAATCTCTTGCCATTCTGGTAGAGGAAATTTTATTATGTAAAATACTCTTTAACTTCTCCTCCGCCTGAATAAGCGTTAAATCTTTAACGGCTGCTGAGGCTGCACTGCTGTGCCCTCCCCCTCCAAATTCTTTTGCTATCTCTCCTACATCAACTTCCCTTTTTCTACTTCGTGCCACCAGATACACCCTATCTTCCATACGGGCCAAAACAAATAAGACATCAATGTTTTCCATCTCGCGAAACTTATGGACGAGAACTGCAAAGTCACTTATGTAAGTATCGCTGGATACCTTTGCCAGCACTACATCCATTCCATTAATGGCATATTCTGTAGCAGATTCCACCAGTTCATTTAAAATAGTAATCTGTTCAGCAGTAAACTCCTTGATAAGGATATCAGAAATTAGATTAAGATCTGCCCCCTTTGATAAAAGGTAAGCTGCTGCCAGATAATCATCCTTATGGGTAGAAGAAAAGGTCAGGTTGCCGGTATCTTCATAAATTCCCAACATCATTATTGTTGCCTCATCCGGTGAGATTGGTATCTTTTTCTTCTTTAACATCTGGCACAAGATGGTTACCGTTGCACCAACTTCTTTCACCACTTCTACCGAACCATGAAGATCATCCTTTGAAGGAGGGTGGTGATCGTAAATGTGAAGATCAATACCAGATTTGCCAACAATTCTGGAGAATTTACCAATACGGTTTCTCTGCCGTATATCAACCAGGATAAGCCTTCTTACCTTCTTTAGGTCAATGTCTTTAAGCTTCTTACACTTAAAGGCATAGATAGCAGAACTTAGGAAAAAATCTCTAAGGCTTTTCTCCTGGCTTCCAGCAAATGCCAAAATAGCATCTGGATACAGTTTTTTTGCTGCCATCATTGAAGCAAAGGCATCAAAATCTGCATTAACATGGGTGGTAATGACTTCCATTTTTTCACTCAGTTAAAAAAGATTGCGAGTTGCGGGTTTCTTAGTACAACTCTTTTAAGTTATTATAATTCATTTAAAAAGGCAAGGTTATTTGGGATTTGAGGCATCAAGTCCAAAAGGTTAACTAATTTTTTAAGTGGATATTTGTTTTAGTAACGTTGAAGAAAACTTCGGTTCCTAAGTACTGGCGTTTATGGTAGTAGTATAAAGTTTTTTCTTGAAATGGATATCACAAGATGGGGTGGTGCTTAAGTGAAATCTATTGATACTACAGAAAAAAGAACCCCCCAGCAATCAAGACTGACAGGATAGTGAAGAGGAAAATAAGGAAGCACAGTTTTTCCTATAGATAAAAAACCTTAAAACAATCATTAATTAAGATTTATTCTTAAGTTTTATTAGCTTACACCGATTATTCCTTGTATAATGCATTCTACATGCAACCATGAAAAGAAAGTTAAGATTAATGGAATCGCACCAAAAAAAGATACGAAGTCAAAAAAGCAAGTCATCTTAATCTCAAATTTTATCTAATAATTATGAAAGGAATACACAAAATGATAATCAATAGTAAATTATCCAGAGATGATTACAAAAGACATAGAGGATTTACTCTTATCGAATTAATGATTACGGTTGCTATAATAGGAATAATTGCTGCTATTGCTACAGTAGTCTTTCAATCATTCACAGATAAGGCAAGAGTTAAAAAAGCAACTTCAGAAATAGCGGCCATACAGACAAAAATTAAGGCGTACGAAACGTATGAAGGCTCGCTACCCAATTCT
>WTBG01000288.1 GCA_013139225.1 Deltaproteobacteria bacterium | reverse complement strand
CTGTGTATGTTTAGTAGCTATATTCAACCTTCCGTGCACCTTCAGGACGCCAAGCCGGTGATATGACTCCATAATGACAAAAGGGGAAAAGAACACTCCCCCAGGTCAGGGTGAACTCTCCATAGCGGTCATTGATATCATCCATCAGTTTGGTAATAATCATCCCCTTTTTTTCTTCTTCAAATAGGGGTAGTTGTACCGTTCTTGAAATCAGGTTAGAGATAGTTACTCCCAGGAGCCTCACTGCTTGTTTTAATCTGATGGTATTAAGGATCTTTAGGACGTTCTGATAGATATACTGGCTGTGGTTAATGGGGTGTTTAAGGGTAAGCTGTCTGGTAAAAGTGGTGAAGTCGCTGTACCTGATAGTTAAGGTAATAGTCCTGCCATGAAGATAGTGTCTCCTAAGCCGCCTGCCTACCATCTCAGCTAACCTGAAAAGGTGTTTTGCCATCACCGCCCTTTGTGATATATCGGACGGCAGGGTCATGCTGTGTCCAATAGATTTAGGTGGGGACTCTTCTCCCATAGGGATAACCGGGGAGTCATCGATGCCTTGCCCCATTGAGTGGAGGTACTCCCCGATGATGCCAAACCGCTTCTTTAAGGATGAAACACTACTCCTGCCTAGTTCACCGCAGGTCATGATCCCTATTTCAGCCAAATAAACTTCCAAGTGGGAACCGATACCGCAAAGTTCCTTTACGGGGAGCTTTTCTAGCAGGGAAGATACTTCCTCCAGCTTGATTTCCACCAGGCCATCTGGTTTCTTGAGATTGCTGGCAAGTTTAGCCAGAAGCTTGTTGGGAGCTATACCAACGGAACAGGTTAGCCCCAGCTTATCTTTTATTTCTTTCTTGATCGAGGTAGCGATATGGCCAGGACTTTGGAAGAGTTTCAGAGAACCTGTGATGTCTAGAAAAGCTTCGTCGATAGAAGATACCTCCACCAGCGGGGTATAGTGCTTGAAGATGGAGGTTAATTTTACACAGGTATCCGTATATTTTGTATTGTTGCCCGTGACCAGGATGAGATGAGGGCAACACCTTTTTGCTTCTCTAACAGTCATTCCGGTTTTCACTCCGAAGGCGCGTGCCTGGTAGGAGGAAGTAGTGACCACTGTCCTATGATTTGATCCAATAACTGCGATGGGTTTGTTTCTCAAAGCAGGATTGCATTGTTGTTCCACTGATGCAAAAAAGGCATTCATATCGATGTGCATGATGATTCGGGATGCCATTAACGTCCTTCTTCAAGAGCCAAGAGATGCCAGGTGGCACTTTCTGTTCGATAGCAGAGTTCGTAGAGGTTATCAGCCTTGTCAGTGACGGAAAAGTGGTATAGGAGGGATCGTCCTTCCCGGCTGCCCCAGGTGTAAGTAATATCCTTAATATGGTGTTCTCTGCCTTCCCAGATGAACCAAACTGGTCTGATCTTTTTGCCTCCACCAAAGACAGCTCCTACTTTAACGGGTTGTTTGATCTTCACTACTTATGAAGTTCCTTTTTGTAAAAAACCGCGAAGACGCAAAGGGCACAAAGATATTTCTTTTGCAAGAGTTCCTAATCCGGATCTTAATTCCGCAATAGTTTAATCCAGTATCCTGCATTTCGCACAATGTGCCCTTGGATTTTGTCCACGTTTGCAAATTATGTTTTGAATTTATGACATTTGAATTCCGGATTTGCTTCGGCCCGCCCTGGCGCGACTTGTAAAGTGATGTTGCTGCTGTTGATATTCTATAATAGAAGATTCAAGGCTTATTCCAATAAAGTTCGGTCTGGGCCAGGGATTTCGATATTCTTGTTTCGGATTTTAATTCCGCATTCTGCAATCCCTGGCCCAGACCGTTCACATTGTAATGTGCTATTTGTCTGGTTTTAGTCTGCATGCAATGCTGTAATGTAATTCTTAAATCAGCACCAGGGTGGGCTGAATTCCGCAATCAGAATTCTGCATTCCTTTAAGCCAGTATCTAACGTCAATTGCTACCTCTTGACCCGGATAGTTTTTCCCTCAATGTTCCTTAAGATGGCAACTACCTTACCTACAATGCTAACCTCTCCCTTGCCCTCCTTGATGATGATTGGTTCCATTGATGAGTTTGCCGGCTCCAGGCGGATGGTATCTTCTTCTTTGAAGAATCGCTTGATGGTAGCTTCATCATTGAGCAGGAGAACTACAATTTCACCGTTTAAAGCAGTGGGTTGAGGCTTTACCAAAGCTAGGTCTCCATCCTCAATATGTGCCTCAATCATGCTTTCCCCTATAACCCGAAGCAGGAAGACATCTTTCCATCTGGCGAGTGAGCGATCCAGGGCGAGATTGCCTTCGATGTTTTCTAAAGCTAGTAAGGGGGTGCCCGCCCTTACCCTTCCTATGATGGGGACCATTCTGACAGGGGGAGAGGAAGGTGTGTTGATGATTTCTATAGCGCGAGAACTTTTCGCCACTCTACGGATGTATCCTTTTTGTTCCAGCATATCCAGAAAGCGTTTAGCGCTGTGGGGTCCTGCCATCTTAAGATGCCTTGTAATTTCTCTTACTGTAGGAGGATATCCATAACGACTGAGGTAATCTTTGAGAAAAGAGAGAACCCTTTCCTGTTTGAAAGTTAAAGGCTTGTTCTTTGACATACTGTGTAAATCTGGAATTATGTTTTTGGGTTTCTCCCCTATCCAAACCAGCCCCCTTCAAGGGGAAGAACAGGGTGAAAGCAGATAACTTGTACATATGTTATACTTTGTGGTTTTCTTTGTCAAGATATTTTTTGCAGAATGAACTATTATCCCAGAATTTGCAGTAGGCATCTACTACGGCTTGCAAATCCTTGCTGCAACGCTTGTTTCACGATTTTACTCCTCAACATATCTATGGATATGCCTTCGTCGTAAAATCGCTCCAACTGCACGTTTCGCTACGGTTTTCTGCGCCTCGCTACGATAACTACTGCAAAATATGGGATTATATCTCTTTTGATCATGGGAAACAAACTACCACCCGTGAACGGGTGGCTTTGTTTTACCCGGACGGGTGAAACAAAGGAAGCACGAAAGTGCTGATGTTTCCTTTTGCGACTCCGTGCGAAGCACGGGGTTTTCAAAGCAAACAATAAAGGAGGTTAATAGGATTTATGCGAGGTAAATATTTTTATAATGAATAATATTTTATACTTTATTTTCAGTATATTATATAATATTATTTATATTTTACTTTAATATTGTGGTTGTTGTAATAAGATTAGCTTTTTTTAATCATTGATAAGTATCTATTGCAATTTGCAGCTTGAGGTTAAAAAAATACATGAAATATTTTTTAAATTGATTTATAGTTTGTCCATTATAAATGTAATATGCTAAAATGATAAAATGCAATGTCAATAGTATGGAAGGATTTAACATCGTTGTTACTGGTGTTGAGGTGGATAAGTGATGAAGAAGATGATTAGTGAGCGGGACAACAAAGAGAAAGAGGGGAAGGGAAACGCAGATATGACAAAGACTGGTTCGATCCCTGCACCAAACTTTATCCGCAATATCATTGCGGAGGACATGAAGGCAAACAAGAACGAAGGTCGAGTAATAACCAGATTCCCACCCGAGCCAAATGGTTATCTGCATATTGGACATGCTAAATCTATCTGCCTCAATTTTGGTCTTGCTGCTGAGAACGAAGGGGGTCTTTGCAATCTGAGATTTGATGATACCAATCCCATTAAGGAAGAAAATGAGTACGTCAAATCAATCAAAGAAGATGTTAGGTGGCTTGGATTTGATTGGGGGGATAGGTTGTTTTATGCTTCAGACTACTTCGAGCAAATGTATCAGTACGCCGTCCAACTCATTAAAGCGGGCAAAGTATATGTATGTGATTTAAATGCAGATGAAACCAGGGAATACCGTGGTACCTTGACTGAGCCAGGCAAGGACAGTCCGTATAGGAATCGTAGCATTGATGAAAACCTTGACTTGTTCGAAAGCATGCGGGCGGGGAAATTTGATAATGGTTCACGCACACTTCGGGCGAAAATTGACATGGCATCTCCGAATTTGAATATGCGTGATCCTGTTATGTATCGCATTCTGTGGGCGAAACATCACAGAACGGGGGACAAATGGTGTATCTACCCGATGTATGACTGGGCCCATGGCCTGGAGGATTCCATAGAAGGGATTACACATTCGGTTTGTACGCTTGAATTTGAAGATCATCGCCCACTGTATGATTGGTTTCTTAATGAATTGAACGTATATCATCCGCAGCAAATAGAGTTCGCACGTCTCAATCTAACTTATACAGTGATGAGCAAACGAAAACTTCTGGAGTTAGTGGAACATGGCTATGTAACGGGATGGGACGATCCTCAAATGCCTACAATATCTGGTCTTAGGAGGCGAGGTTATACACCTGAATCAATTCGGAACTTTTGTGATCGAATCGGAGTGGCAAAGAGGGACAGTATAGTAGATATAGCACTGCTGGAGCACTGTCTTCGTGAAGATCTGAACAAAAGTGCTCAGCGTGTGATGGGTGTATTGCGTCCACTCAAGGTTATTATTGATAACTATCCGGAAGATAAAGTAGAAGAACTAGAGGC
>WTBG01000155.1 GCA_013139225.1 Deltaproteobacteria bacterium | reverse complement strand
CAGGGCGTACGGATCTAAAAGAAGTTTATTTTTACTAAAACGCATCCCATCTTTGGGCTGGTAAGGTCCGTCCGCCCGGTATCCATAAAGCTGGCTTGATTTGATTCCCTCAATAAAGACATGCCATATATCGCCTGTTTTATTCCTCTCCGGGTCAAGTGCAACTTCGAATGAAGGATCTTTATCTTTCGATTTATCAAACAACTGAAGTATTATGGAAGTAGCGTGTCGACTGAAAATGGAGAATTGCACTCCATGTTCATACACAGTCGCACCCAATGGGATAGGTTTGCCCGGATAAGTTTTAAATGAGGATTTTATTCTCTTTATCTTCATGCTCAATAATATACCACTGAAGGATCTCCATGCATAGGGAATTATAAAATGACAGGAAGGGTTTCGTGTTACAGGTTGCGAGTTGCGGGTTTAGAATAAAAGAATGCACTACCTTCTGATTTATTGCTTCCTTTAAGGATTTGATTCATCTCTTCCTGCATTTCCTCTATTTCCTGATCCGTATAAGGCTTGATATTTTTAAGGCCGGGATCCAGCGGATGCTCTGGATTAAAATTCTGCAGTGTGAGTTTTTCTGAACCTTTAAGCTCATTAGCCAACATCAAAAGGTTTTCCTTTTTAAGAAGAGTAGGCACTGCAGTCACTCTGAACTCATAGGAAATAAACGTTTTTCTTAATAAATCTATGCTCCCCTTTATTTTTTCCAGATCTACTGATACTCCACAACAGTTCGAATAAGATTCTTGATTAAGTGGCGCTTTCACATCCATAGCTACATGTTCTACTAAATGGTTATCAATCAATTTTTTTAAAACTTCAGGACGTGATCCATTCGTATCCAGTTTAATTAACATATGCTCATTTCTTAATTGTTCAATAAGTTGAACAAGGGCAGGAAAGAGTGTAGGTTCCCCACCCGTGATGCATACACCGTCAACCCATCCTTTATATTTTTTAATCTGTTGTATGACTTGCTCAAAAGGGATGGTGGGAAGCTGGTCTGGATGAAGAACAAGATCATAATTATGACAATAGGGACAGCGGAAATTACAGTGTGACAAGAAAATTACAGAAGCTACCTTTCCAGGCCAATCGACAAAGGAAGTCTCTAAAAAACCTTTGATTGGAAAAGACATAGACTTACTACTATAGAGAAATGTTTAGTTGTTGGAAATTGCTTTAGAGAACAATCTATGCAAGCTTGGTTGCTCAAAGCATCTTTTGGCTGCAGCAACGAAGAGGCTTAAAGGAAAGATATTATAAACCTATTTTACAATGCTGGTTCTATCTATGCAAAACTTCCTTAATCTGTTGGGGGGTAGGAACAACACCTCTAAAATCGGCTAAGGTATTTTCATCTCTATCTTCCACAATCAGGGTAGGAGTAGAGAGTATTCCATAATAAGAAGCTTCTGCTAAACCATCAACGGTATCCATATCATAATAGAGAACCTCAAGTCCTTCTTTTTTCAGCACTGCCCCAACTTCTTTCGCCGATGGACATTTATGACAACCATCTTTCACAAAAACCTTGACCTTTCCCATTTCACCCCTCCTGATTACGTACAATGCAATTATAGCTTACTTGTTCCCAAAAAATCCCTGGTTTCTGTATCGATCCCGCAACTCTCCCTTTTTACCTTTATTCCAGCTGGAAATCTTAGTAAAATAACCCGTTATCCTGGTAATACCCTCAACCTCTTTAGCACCGCAACATGGACAATCATCTTTCAGGCCTCGAGATGTCTTCCCGCAAGATAAACAGTTCGTAAATTCTGGTGAAAAGGCAATTTGATCATTCAAAGATTCTCTAAAGGTCTTTATTACAAAGTTAGCAAGGGACTCTTTCGAAGGTTTTGCCTCCCCCAGCCATACATGGGTTAATGAACCTGCCTCAATCCGAGGATGAAAAAGCCCTTCTTTAATAACTCTGTCTATAGGATTCATTTCCGAGGAGACTGCAAAATAAGTCGAATTGGTATAATAAGTCTCACCTCGCGAAATATCCCCCTTGACATAATGACCAGACTGGGGTGAGTGATATTTTAAATCAAGCCGGGCAAAGCGGTATGCAGTACTTTCAGCAGGAGTTTGTTCTAAGACAAATCTCATGTCATACTTCTTACTCAACTTTTTTGATAAAAGATCCATCTGGGATATAACCTTCAAACCAAACTTAAGCGCCTTTTTACTTTCATGGAGTTCTTCACCCGTGTGGATATGTACCAATTCATTTAATCCCAACATACCAATAAGATAGGTAACTCTATGCATTCTGAGATAGGGAACACCATCTTTTTTCATGGTGAGAAGAGACAAAGGACTTTTGTCACCATGGGCAAGAAGCTTTTCGATAAACAGCTTCTTTTCTATATGTGCCTGAACTGCCAATTCCATAAGATCGGATATCTTTGAGAAGAGTACAGAATCATCCTTATCACTTACATACCCCAATCGTGGTAGATTTAACGTGACATTTTGCAGAGCTGAATATCGCATCTTCCAGGGTTGTTTGGCATCGGCTAAATCCTGATCCTCCAGTTTAAAACTCAATCGGCAACATTCTGAGATTTTCGCTGTGCCTCCCCGGTCAAAGACAAAATAGGTGTTGCCTTTGTCGGCTGCTACGTCACATATATGGTTTAAGAACTCCTCATGCCCGTCTGTCTTAAAAAACTTTTCAGTGATATGCACCAGTGGCTTGGGGAAGAAGAATGGCCTACCGGTCCCATCACCTTCCTTATATATCTCAAAAAGTGCCCAAACAAATTTCTGAGCTTCGCTGGCATAATCCTCATAGTTTTTACCGGTGAACTTACCACCAGGTCCAATGGCTGGAACATCCTCAAAATGTTTCGGAACCTCCCAGTAAAGGTTGATATCAGAAAATATAGCCTGACCACCCCTGGCCACTGCCTGTTGTGAAAACTCAAAAATCAGCATCTGAGCAAGTTGTTTGATTTCCCTGTCACTCAAATCCACTAAGTACGGCGCAAAGAAAAGATTGACTGCATCCCACCCTATAGCCCCCGCAAAATTACTCTGCAGAGCAGCCGCAAACTTGACCATGTGAGCCAGAAGTACTTCAGGATGTTTTGCAGGTTTAGCAATAGAGAGCGCATTGGGCAGATTTAAACCGAATTTTTTAATATACTCTAATGATTGACCAGAGCAGTAAGGTCGGTCAATAAAGCCCAAGTCATGAAGGTGTATATCTCCACGCATATGAGCATCGCCAATAGACTGTGAAAAGACACTCAAAAGGGCATATTCCTTCTTAATGTTTTCTGCTAAAGTTAAATTGGTTGCTTCAGGCCCATGGGGAACATTGGCATTCTCTTTGTTGGGATGGAGAATGAACTGGTCTACATCATAAAGTGGAACTCCCAGGCGGGTGTGCATCTTGCGGGCTTTCTCCAATCCCTTCTCAATAAGCCGGGCATTAACCAACTCACGAATGAGGGGGGATGTGATTACGGAAATTTTGGAAGCTATGATTTGTTCCTGCACTTCTTTACTTATCTCCTCTACCATGGCCATATCCACACAGGCCTCTTTTACTAAGGCATCAACAATCCTCTGCCTGTTCCAAAACGACATATCTTCGTCAGAGGTTCTTACGAAGAGCGCCATATCCGTTGTTTCATCAGGTAAGATTCGCCTTTTAACATCACTTTCCCTATACTCACTTAAAGAACCCACAAATAACCTCCTTTTTTAGCTTATCTAGTGACAAATTACAGACTATACTACTATATATTGTATGTCAAGGGAAAAATCAAAAATTATATCTCTGTGTTTTTTAAGTAGAAAATGGATATCTTGGGGGTAAATCAAAGAGATTTCTGAAAAAAATCCATTGGGAAGGTATTTAGATAGGTTTTACGGACAGTTACATCTTTTTAGTGGAATATTGGGAAGCGATGGTCTTGATGATTTGTGTGGTTGAAACTCCTTTGACCAAAGGGAGGGCAAAAACCTTTCCTCCATAAGATTCAACTATTTCTCTGCCTACTATGGTATTTAAGTTCCAGTCGCCTCCTTTAACCAGGATATCAGGCTTAACAGAAGCAATGATATCCCGAGGGTCGTCTTGGTCAAAGATGGTAACATAATCGACACTTTCCAGGGAAGATACTATTTCTGCACGTTCTTCCTGGGAAATGATAGGCCTCGGGGGATCCTTTATAGACCTTACTGAACGATCACTATTTAAAGCTACAATTAAAATATCACCAAGCCTTTTACCTTCTCTAAAGCACCTTGCGTGGCCTATATGGATGAGGTCATAACAACCATTGGTAAACACTATTTTCTTATTTTTTTTTCTATGAAATTCAATAGCCTTTTTAAGTTCCTGTAAATTTTTTATTTTATCCCTCAATGATATCCCCCTTTAACCCAGATTTTGCAGTTAACCACAGAGTGCACAGCGCAGCAGAGCCGCAACCAAAACAATTATAACCACGAAAAACACGAAGAACGAAAATAAACTTATCTGTTTTGCAAAAAGTCAAAAACTGAGTCACTCCCGCGAAAGCGGGAGTCCATAAAAACCTGAAACCACTGGATTCCTGCTTTCGCAGGAATGACAAATAAAAAGCATATTGGAATTTTTGCGAAGTTGTCAAGTATGTTGCATGAAAACTGTGCTAAAAAAACGTGATGTTGCAGGTTTGTAGTACAGAGAAATTCCTTCTCAAATCAATAAATTACACCTTTTCCCATAGTAAATCTCTGTATACATTGTAATGAAAAACTTTTAGCAAGCAATCTTCTCCCAAATTTAAAAACAGAGAGAAAAAACAAGGAGTTAAAATATCTTTTTCTTTTTGCTATATTAACCTTTGTGGTTTTAAATGCATTGTTTGGGTTTAAATGTACCCTGAAACCTGAATCATTTACATTACTTTTCATCAAAAGATGATACTCAAGAGAATACCCATAGAAAT
>WTBG01000125.1 GCA_013139225.1 Deltaproteobacteria bacterium | reverse complement strand
GGGATTTCTCCTTTGGTTAACATTTCTCTCACGGCTGTTCCACTTAAAAAAACGTGATTGCTTGAATCGTGGGGACATGTTTTATTTGAAGCCATCCCATAACAACTTTTACAGTAAAATGTGTAGTCAAAGAATAGTGGAGTAATACCTAGCTCGTCGGAGGTAAATTCATCAAAGATGTGGTGAGCATCATAGGTGCCATAAAATTTGCCTACACCTGCATGGTCTCTTCCCACAATAAAATGGGTACAACCATAGTTTTTTCTCACCAGAGCATGGAAGATCGCCTCCCTGGGACCTGCATATCTCATAGCGGCTGGGAAAACAGAAAGCACGGTTCTTGTCTCAGGATAATATTTCCCCAAAAGTGTTTCATAGCAGCTCATCCTCACAGTGGCAGGGATATCGCCCTCTTTCGTTTCCCCAACCAGGGGGTGGATGAGGAGTCCATCCACCACTTCCAGAGCACACTTCTGGATATACTCGTGAGCACGGTGAATAGGGTTGCGGGTTTGAAAAGCTACAATTCGCTTCCATCCTTTATCATTAAAAAGCAAACGGGTTTCTTTGGGAGCCAGCCGGTATTTACTAAAATTTTCATGGCGAGGGCTGTTGAGTAAGGTAATTTTCCCACCCAGTAACATCTCCCCTATACTTTTCAAATACTGAACTCCTGGGTGGCTTTCATCGGTAGTTCTTAAAATCTGTTGAGCCTCTTTTTCTTTATCAAATTGATATTTTTCATCCAGATGAAGGATTCCAAGGAGGTGATTTGCTTCGTCATAAAGGGCAATATCATTTCCTTCCTTGTAACGATCGGCATCAGCTTTTACAGCGGAAAGTGTTATAGGAATTGTCCAGGGAATACCATTTGAAAGCCTCATCAGGTCGAGAACACTTTTGTATTCATTGTTTGTCATGAACCCTTCCAGGGGGCTTAAGGCTCCATTTGCGATCATTTCCAGATCAGAAACTTCACGCGGATTAAGGTTGATAGATTCCATTGATTTTGCCTTTTCTGCAAGACGATCCCTTTCATCACGACCTGCTGTCCTGTTGATCAATTCACTTCCATGGGGTAAGATTGGCATTTGTCCTCCTTTCAAGATAGAGTTTTCATAGAATTTAGAAAATACTGAAAATAAGACCTTTTTGAGAGTACAATCGTTTGAAATAACAACTAATTAGGTTGCCTTGGATTTACTTTTTATACCAAATGATTCAGCGGCCATGATGTGTTCAAGTTAATTAGTGCCTGAACGAAAACCTGTTTTCGTCTTCAAGAAATTCGGAGCACAAAGCAAATCATCAAAAATTTGGGGATTCAGGAATTGAGGGATTTAGGAATTTTCTCAATTCGCAATCCCTGAATTCTTAAATTCCTCAATTCTATAGTTTGTTTCGGATTTTGCATGAACATGACTTTTCGTTCAGGCACTAACTAAGTGTATTGATAAGTTAATCGCGATTTTGAGTGCCTTTAGGCTTACTACTTGAAGCGATATTTCGTAAAACATAGACAACAAAATCTGTAACCGAATTAAACCCTAAATTTTCTTTGATAAGCTTAAAATGGTTATACAGTGGTCTTGGAATCTTGATTGTTACTTTGTCGTTTTTCTTTATGCTATTCATTGTATAGGCTCTAATAATACTCTAATTGGAATGCCACTATACCATTGTATTAGAAGGAGTCAAGTATAATTTTTTTATCTGCTTATGTACAATACTCAAGTTGTCTAACAGTTCCTCGACTCCTGCTCCCCGATCAGAGTCGAGGACAAGTTTCGCAGGGATGACAGGCAAGGATGGAACTGATTGAAGAAACATGTTATTCCCGCGCAAGCAAACCGGGATAGTTGTTTATTAGGAAAACCTTCTTGACTGAGAAGTTAATAAGTGAGAAACTAAAATAATTAGAGATTTTATCTGTTTAAACAAAAGGAAATAATGTTACGGAGAATTTTAGTACCATGACAATTAAGGCAGTTAAATCATTAAGTGAAATCCTGCTGGAGTCTGGCAAGGTCAGCAAGGATAAGCTGGATAAGGTACTCACAATGCAATTGCATAATACCGAAGGGCTGGGTCGGCGATTGGTGGACTTAGGCCTCGTCTCTGAGGTTGTGTTATTAGAAACGTTAAGTGAATCTTTAGACATACCTTTTGTGTCCTTGAAAGATTTTCCTCAACAAACAATTGTGTTGGAAGATTTATCAGAGAAATTTATGAGGCAGTATAAGTTTGTTCCTTTAAGTCTCAATGAGAATGTATTAACCATTGCCTTGAGTGATCCTTATGACATTTATGCCTGTGATGCGGTGAGGATGGCAACAAATTATGAGGTAAAGATAAACCTGGCTCGAGAAGAAGAGATTCTGGATGCAGTGGGGAAGCTATTCAATACTGATACAACTTCTATGGGAAGGATTGTCGAAGATATTGGGAAGAATGGGAAGGACGATTTGTCCATTGATGATGAGGGAGATGTTGACCACCTGAAGGATTTAGCCTCTGAAGCACCCGTTATCAGGCTGGTCAATCTGCTCATTACCCGTGCCATTGAAATGAGGGCCAGCGACATCCACCTGGAGCCTTTTGAGGGAGATTTTAAGGTGAGGTATCGTATTGATGGTGTATTGCATGATATGGAAGCACCTCCCAGAAGGCTTCAGGCCGCTGTTATTTCCAGGTTAAAGATCATGGCTAAATTGAATATTGCCGAGAGAAGACTCCCACAGGATGGTAGAATAAAATTGAGGGTGCTGGGCAAAGAAATTGATTTCAGGGTATCTACACTGCCTACCATGTTTGGTGAGAGCGTTGTATTGAGAATACTGGATAGAGAAAGTGTGGTGCTTGATCTGGAGAAGCTGGGTTTTCCAGATTATGATTTAATAAAATTCAGGGATTTGATCAACAGACCCTATGGTATTATTCTGGTAACAGGACCCACAGGCAGCGGAAAAACTACTACCTTATATGCAGCTTTAGGTGAGATTAATTCTCCAGAAAAAAAGATTATTACAGTCGAAGATCCTATTGAATATCAGTTGGGTGGTGTAAACCAGGTACAGGTTAAGGCTGGCATTGGACTTTCTTTTGCCAATATATTGAGATCGATATTGCGACAGGATCCCGACGTTATTATGATTGGTGAGATCAGGGATGCGGAAACAGCAGAGATTGCCATCCACTCTGCTTTAACCGGTCATCTGGTTTTCAGTACATTGCATACTAACGATGCTGCTGGTGCCGTGACCAGGTTGCTGGAGATGGGAATGGAAAACTATCTCATCTCCTCCAGCTTATTAGGTATCATGGCGCAGCGATTGGTGAGAGTAATCTGTCCTGATTGCAAAGAGGCCTATACCCCTGAGATGGGTGTTATGGAAGAGATGGGAGTAAGTCAGTCCGAGGTCAAGGAAAACCCTATCTTTAAGGGGGCAGGATGTGAAAAATGTTCCCACACAGGATTCTTGGGTAGAAAGGGTATCTACGAGCTATTGCTGATGAATGACGATATAAGAGAATTGATTCTGGAAAAAGCCCCCTCTAATGTCATTAAAGAGAAGGGAAGATCTCAAGGTATGCAAACCTTGAGGGAAGCCGGGTGGCATAAGGTCAAAGAAGGAATTAGTACTATCTCCGAGGTATTGAGGGTGACACAGGTGGAGTAATGGATAAAAACAAGTTTGAAGTTACAAGTGTCTAAAATGAGCTAAAGTTAAAAACTTTAGGCACTTTAGTTCACTTAACACTTAAGTCACTTTTTGCTTCATCACTCCATGTGTGCCGCAAGTTTAATAACTATTACAAGTTCTAGAATTTCCGAGAGGTGATCGTGACAGAGTTTGCCTATAAAGCAACGGATAGCATGGGGAAGATTGTTGAAGGGTTAATGGAAGCACCTGAGGAGAGAGAGGTCATAAGTAAGCTGCAATCCCTGGGTTACATTCCTATAAAGATTGGCCATCGAAGTAAGGCCAGGAGCTTTTCGCTGGACATAGATTTAATGGCGTTTTTTAGAAGGATTTCTTCCAAGGATGTTATGAATTTTACTCAGC
>WTBG01000289.1 GCA_013139225.1 Deltaproteobacteria bacterium | reverse complement strand
AGGTAAAGCCAGTGGTAGAGTGTATCTCAGCATGAATAACGAACATGTTGAAATAAAAGACGCCAGCCATTTATGGGGTTTGCCTATCCGAAAAACAATGGAAACGATACGAAGAGACATGGGGAAGAATGTCAAGATACTCACGACAGGGATAGGGGGAGAGAACGCGGTTCGTTTTGCGACCGTTGCCACCGATGCGGGAGGCAGCGGTTCCATGGGATTCGGGTCGGTGATGGGTTCGAAAAATCTAAAAGCCATAGCCGTAAGTGGTACAGGGTCAATTCCCGTAGCACATCCAGATACCATCAATGAGATCAGACAGAAAATCAAAAAAATGACAACAGGAGAGGGTTACTTTAATCTCTATGGAACGGCTCCTCCTCTCCCTGAGACCGATATTGTAAAGCAGGTGCATTGCCACGGATGTCCACAAGGATGCTGGCGATCACTTTACAGGGCTGCTTCTGGGGAAGAGGGAATACGGAAATGCCAGGCCTCTTTTTTCTATTCTCTATGGGATAAAAAACTCCACGGTGATCTTACGAAGGCAACCTTTCTTGCTACTTCGCTGGCTAATGACTATTCTCTGTGTTCAATGGAACTTCCGGGTATTCTTATCTGGTTGGAAAGGTGCCTAGAAAACGGCATTATCTCTGAGAAAGAAACGGAACTCCCCATGAGCAAAGCAGGAACGGTAGAATTTGTTGAGGCTTTCATCAAAAAGATTTCCACACGAGAAGGGTTTGGCAATGTTCTCGCTGAAGGTGTGATGAGAGCAGCGGATACGATTGGCAAAGGTGCTAAAGAATTGGCCCTTGATCACTTTACCCAGACGGGACGAGGCATTGCCTATGGACCTAAAGTATTTTCAACCGCTGCCCTCATATACGCCACTGAACCAAGACCCTCCATTACAGAACTTCACGAAATTTGTGGGCCGTTGACAAAATGGGCATTGTGGTACACAACCCAGGGAACGTTTTCTTATGTGTCAACCGATGTCATCAGAAAAATAGCAAAGCGATTCTGGGGTGGTGAAGAAGCTGTTGATTTCTCAACCTTTACAGGAAAACCCATTGCAGCCGTTAACATACAAAATCGCCAGCATGCCAAGGACTCCCTCATTCTCTGTGACTTTGCCTTTCCCATCTTTGATGATGCAAGCTCTGAAGACCATGTTGGTGATCCAACACTGGAGAGTCGCCTTTTCACTGCTGTTACCGGAAAAGAGATGGATGAGAAAGAGTTGAATGGTGTAGGGGAGAGGATTTTCAATCTTTACCGGGCAATCCTCCTGCGTGAAGGCAGAAACGGCAGAGAAGATGACTATTTGCCTGACAGTCAATTTACAGAGCGGGTTGAACCAAGTTACGATGCATTTGTCATGTTTAATCCGGACCTCTATCTCCCGGGATCCGGCAATCAAGTCCTTTCTCGTTTGGGGAAAGCACTCACGAGGGATGAATTTGAACAGATGAGACAGGAATACTACAAGCTTCGAGGCTGGGATGTTGCAACAGGCTTGCTTAAAAAGGAAACGTTGGTTGCGCTCAATCTTTCAGACCTGATTGAGCCACTTAAAGGAAAAGCAATTTAGTTTTTCTCCATTTCACAAGAGGAGGCACAATGGCTTTTATTATTGATCAAAATCTATGCGTGGCGTGCGGCTCCTGTATTGGCAATTGCCCGAACAGGGCAATTGTACGAAGAGGCAATAAAATCGTTATCACCAGCATGTGTTCAGACTGTGGAACCTGCATTCACTACTGCTCGATGGAAGCGATCGGAAAGGGAAAGAGCAAGGCTGAGCTCAACAACAAAAAGTTGTATTATGCCTTGAAAGATAAACTTTCTTTAAAGAAGGACATTGCCGCCATGAAGTATGCGAATGACCCCCCTGAAAGGGTCCCTGTAGAGGAAGGGCCCCACTTCTGGTGTGGTATTTGCGGAGATGTCTTTGATGGAAGCGGTAGCCCTGTGTTCTTTACTGCCAGAGCCAGTAGCTGTGGCGGCTGTGCAAACATCGGGATCGGAGGAATAAAGTCTACAAAGGAGGAGTTTGAAGCCGCATTAAATGCTCAGGTTATCGGTGAGGGTAATCTCTACGCTACGAAAGAAGTGATGGCAACGGGGAGATCCATTTTTCCCCGTTATCCAAAGGTATCGGGCGGGGTGATTATTGGTTCCCTTGAAGAGATAAGCATGCCCGATCTGATCATCTTTCCGGTAAACGGGCACCAGATGTGCATGATTTCCACCGCGTTTGCCTTTGATACGGGAGAAGTCATTTCTGGATATGCGGGAAAGTCTGCCTGTCTGATGTCGATTCCTTTTCCTTACGTGGCGAACAAGCCTGTCTTTGCCATCGGCGATCACGGAGGCAGAACGTTTATGAGATTAAGGGATGAAGAGTTCGTGGTTTGCTTTCCCTATAGACTGGTTCCCGGTCTGGTTGCAAACCTTGACAGAACTGTTTATGCAAACGAGCAGCATAACTGATTCACTGAGGATCTGATTATGGGATTTTAATTGACTATCTTTATCCGAAAAGGAGGTTGCTATGGGAAAAACATATGGATGGACAGGTTCATTATTAAGAATGAAACTCCCCTCAGGAGAGTTTCATAAGACACCGAACATTGATTATTCCGAGAATTTTATCGGGGGCAGGCTTCTGGCTTCACGAATATACTGGGATGAGGTTCCCAAAACCACACAGGCTCTGGATCCTGACAATCTCCTGATGTTCCTGCCCGGCCCTCTTACCGGGACACAGGCAATCGGATGTTCCAGGTGGGTTATCAGCGCCAAGTCACCACATTCCTTCCCTGATCAATATGGTTTTGGAAACGGTGGGGGATTTTTCGGAGCGGCTTTGAAGCGTTCCGGATTTGACGGACTCATCATCCGGGGCAAAGCAAAATCCCTTTCCTACATTCTGATAGAGAATGAAAAGGCAGAACTGAAAGATGCGGGAGGGATGCGTGCTTTCGAAACAGAGGAGACGATGGGTAAACTGAAGGAACAGCATGGCAGCGATGCCCGTATTGTATGTATCGGCCCAGCAGGAGAGAAACTGGTCCGCTTTGCCATTGCAAGGACTGAACAGGGAGGGACACTATCCAATGGAATGGGTGCTGTTATGGGATCAAAGAACATAAAGGCCATTGTAATAAAAGGTGGCAACAAAGTACCTGTTGCTCACCCTGATAAAATCAGTGAGGTTAACAAGCAGATTCGTTTCTTGCGAAAAGGACAAAATGAAAGTTTGTATCTAACCGAACCCATGATCCAGGGAATCGATAAGGGGAAAGATACACCCTGTTATGCCTGCCCGGGCGGATGCTCGAGAGCATTCTTTAAGCATACTTCAGGGAGGGAGGAAATACGCAAAACCTGTGCGTCTGCCTTTGTCTATACTCCGTGGGATCAGCTTTACCATGGTGAGGCAACGGAAAATCCTTTCCTGGCAACCTCGTTGTGTGACCGCTTCGGTCTGTGCACGGGAGAGATTAGTAATATTATTTACTGGCTTTATGAGTGCTTTAAACAGGGCGTGTTGACAGAAGACGAAACCGGCCTTCCCCTCTCTAAAATTGGAAGCCTTGAATTTATCGAATCTCTGGTTGGCTGTATTGTTAAAAAAGAGGGGTTTGGTGAACTGCTCGCCCAGGGTACTCGCAGGGCCTCGATTGAAAAGGGTAAAGCAGCAGAGGAAATTGCCTTGAGACACATTACTCCATCGGGATATGTAAACGATTCATATGGCGGCAGAGTATTTTTAACCAATGCGCTTTTTTATGCGACGGAGACAAGAAATCCCATTATCCAACTTCACGAATTCAGTTTCACTGTGCTTAAGTGGATGCTGTGGCACACTACCTCAGGTGCTATGTCTTCCCTCACCACTGAGGATTTGAGAAAGATAGCAAAGCGGGCGTGGGGAAATGAAAAAGCAGTAGATTTTACCACCTATGAGGGAAAAACTGAAGCAGCCTTCATGATACAAAACCGCCAGCACGCCAAGGAAAGCATGGTGGCCTGCGACCGCTTCTACCCCCTGCTGGATACAGACCAGCGTGAAGACCATATGGGTGATCCCACACTTGTTCCGCAACTCTTTGGTGCGGTCACAGGAAAAGAGATGAGTGAGAATGATTACTACCGGGTGGGAGAACGGTCTTTCAACCTCCAAAGAGCGATTCTGGGACGCGAGGGAAGAGCGGGAAGAAATGATGATACCATAGGAGAATTCAATTTTACAGAACCGATAGAGACCGAAGAAGGGATGGTGGGTTTGTTTAATCCCGATCTGGAGTTTCCTGGGGCTGGTGATGAAATCATCACCCGCAAGGGAAAGACGATGGACCGTAACGATTTTGAACGTATGAAAGACGAATACTACAACTTAAGGGGGTGGGATGTTTCGACAGGCCTTCAGAAAAAAGAACATATAAAAAAGCTGGGCTTAACCTTTGTATGCGATGAAATGGATAAACTGGGACTTCTTAAAAAGGAGTGACCAGCTTTGTCCAAGACCTGGGAAGTTCTCTTAAGCAGACTTGATGTTGATAAATGAACGATACGTAACTTTATTATGATACGAAGCACTAGTACCCCACAAGAAGACCATCAATCGCTTTTTCCATATCCCCGGCATTAAACCAGGTTTGGGCAGTATCGATCATCCCATCTTGATTAATAAGGTAAGCACAATTAGGGCAAGGGCCATAAGTGCACCAGACCGGGTTGTTGAGCTCGCCCGGTACGAGATCGTCAACCAAAATCAGTTGATTCCCTTCTATTAATGGTAGCATGTCCTGAGCAGCAGCAACTCTTTCTTCATAAGTAAACGCCTGGCCTTTTGTGCTGAATGAGCCCTCCCACACACTACCTCTGTATGGACTTATATCTGGACTTTCAGGATGTGGTTCTATGACATATAAGTGGACAAAGTGGACAAGA
>WTBG01000035.1 GCA_013139225.1 Deltaproteobacteria bacterium | reverse complement strand
GTTGTTCTAAAAGGTATACATGTTTTTTGGTTCTCTCTTTTGGTATACCCAACGAATCTGAAATCTCAGAAAGATTGAGGGGGCGTCTACTAATAATACTAATGATTTTTTCTGGAATGTTTGTATCAATGGTATGCTGATTTTCCCTAAATCCTGCTATTACCTCGCATCGTTCCCCCAACAATTCTTTTATACTTGCAAGTTCTTCGTTCGTTACAGGTTCAATTACTTTATCTGCTGCTGGTCTCACTGTGGTATTAAGCTGTACTTTTTCAAACTCAATAGATGAAATAACATCCTTTAACTTTTTTATTTCTTCAGGAAAATCATTCAACCCTTTAACCAGCATGATCTCCAGCCAGATATCCCCTGAAAAGGCTTCTCTCAAACTTTTCAAACCCGCTATCATCTGAGATACATTGATATGTGGATGAGGCTTGTTAATCTCACAAAAGATTTCCTGACTAACTGCATCGAGTGAAGGCACTACCAAATCTGCTGCCATAAGTTCATCTCGCACACTTTCAAGGTGGAGAAGGGTCCCATTGGTAAGTACCGCAACCGGTATATCAGTTATTTTCTTTATAGCAGTGATAATTCTTCCTAAATCTAAATTAAGCGTCGGCTCACCAGAGCCGGAGAGCGTTATATAGTCTATTTTTTGACTTTGTTTCAAAGCATCTTTGAGTTCAGGCATAACGCTTTCCAAAGATACATAGGACTTTCGCTCTATGGTTTTGTGAGTTGTCTTTCCCGCCTGGCAGTAAATACAATCCAGACTGCAGGTTTTAAACGGTACGAGATCAACCCCTAGTGAAAATCCAAGTCGACGGGATAGTACAGGTCCAAATATATGTTCCATAGTCCTTTACAATGTCTTATTTATATTGAAACAAACCCTTCGAAAGAAAAACCTTGTACGCTTTATAGGTCATATAGGCATCTGCCTTACTCGATATTTCAAAGGGTGAGTGCATACTTAACAAAGGTGTACCACAATCAATTATCTCCATTCCACATCTAGCCAAGAATTTGGCAACAGTTCCTCCTCCACCTTCATCCACCTTGCCAATCTCTCCTGTCTGCCAGACTATATTGTTCTGATTGAAAAGCCGACGAATCATTCCTACATATTCTGCGTTCGCATCGCTCGACGCATATTTTCCACCAGATCCCGTAAATTTTGTAATACAAACACCGTAGCCAAGTTTAGCAGCATTCCTCTTTTCATGTACTTCCTGGTAATCGGGATCCAAAGCCCCATTTACATCCGCAGAAATGGCGTACGAATTCATAAGTGCCAGCTTTAATGAGTGCTCGTCTAGTGGAGTACCGGTTTGCTTAAAAATATCGGCGACTATATCTTCAAGGAATACTGACCTGGCACTGGTATTGCCTTCACTGCCAATCTCTTCCTTATCGAGAAAAAGGGCAAGGGCCGTCTCTTGAGGGTTACTTATCTCACCTATAGCTCGAAGGCTGCTATAGGCACAAATCCTATCATCCTGTCCATAAGCACCGATAAGACTCTGATCCCACCCAATATCCCTTGCCTTACCAGCAGGTACCAGTTCGATCTCAGCACTAATAAAATCTTCCTCTACTAATCCAAATGTCTTATAAAGATAGTCTAAAATCTGGAGTTTTATTCTCTCCTGGGCTTCTTTATCCGGGAAAGGAATACTTCCCACCAGCACGTTTAATTTCTCACCTATGATTGCATCCCCTAACTTTTTTTCATATTGAGTTTTGCGAGCCAAATGAGGGAGAAGATCTAAAATGGTGAAAACTGGATCATTTTCATCCTCTCCTATTCTTATATCTAATTCTTTGCCATTATTTTTAATAATTTTCCCATGTAATGCAAGTGGACGGCAAACCCATTGATATTTCTTTATGCCTCCATAGTAGTGAGTTTTCAAAAAGGCAAGAGATACCTCTTCATAGAGTGGATTCTGTTTCAAGTCCAATCGGGGAGAATCAATATGGGAAACGACGATTTTTAATCCTTTGACGAGAGGTCTTTTCCCTACTACTGCCAGACCAATTGCTTTGTGTCTATGCTCTTTGTATATTTTCCCCTTTGCAGAAGAAGAACGTGCTTCTTTGAAACCGACTTTTTCAGCACATTTCTTGATCTCAATTACTGCCTCCCTTTCTGTTTTAGCCCCATTAAGAAAATTCTTGTAGTCTTCCGCAAAATCAAAAACCTCTTTCTTCTCTTTAGAGGTCAGCTTGTCCCAGACCAGAGTGGTTTTTAACATGATCTTTTCTTTAATTCTTTTAGTTTCTTTCTTTTCTTTGTCTGGCGGCATATCTTTCCCTTTCATTGACAATCAATAATATCCTAAAAATTCACAATATATTGAAGTTAAAAGAGTTTTTATGTAAGTGCTGGAAATATCTTAAAGAAAAGATAACAAACTTATATCAGCAAAGTCAAACGGTTTTTTCTTTCTATAAACTCAAATCACCTGATCATAAGGTAATCTATCTTAAAAACTTTATGAACTTTATAGTTTTTTAAATCCAAAATGATTCCCTTCAAAAGGAAACTTTTCTCTGTGGTTTTTATCTTGACACGTAACTGCTCATCTACTATACTTGCCCAGCCAAAAAGCGATCAATTCAATAAATGCATTTTTTAATTAATTGAAGGAGGGCCTGCTACCATGAAAAGACTGCCTGTATTTATTACAATGTTTTTATTCCTGCTTTGTACAACGGTTACGGTCTGGGGCACGAGTGGAAAGCCTGCTATTACGCCAGATGATGC